>NZ_JBEZBN010000029.1:0-88330 GCF_040647115.1 Streptomyces sp. NPDC044571 | reverse complement strand
CGTGTGCTATTCCGTTCTGTGCTCCGGCCGCCCCTCCGTCGTGTCCGCGCCCGGGTCCACACCCGCGCCCGCTCACGCGCGCTCAGCGCACCGGGTGCTCCGGCTCGTAGTTGGTCAGGACGCAGCCCTCCACCTGGGCCTTCTCCAGCCGGTACCCGGTGGGGGCCGAGAAGCCGGGCACGCAGTTCAGGTACAGGAACTGGAGCTGGTACAGGACGAACCGGGCGGAGGCGTTGTTGGTTTCCACGGCGACGTTCTCGCCGACGAGCAGCTTGCTGGCGGTCGCCCTCAGCCTGCCGTCGTCCTTCAGGTCGGCCTGCTGGGCGGTCTTCGCCTTCGTCTGGAGCTTCTTCATGTCGCCGACGGTGTCGAGCCAGCTGAGGTCGTGGGCGCGCCGCTCACCCGCCGGCTGGCCGCACAGCGCCCGCCCGGTCACGCCCCAGTCCAGTGCGTTGCCCTTGACCACCGGCTGGTAGTCGATGGACTCGATCGCCACCGCCTCGGGGTCGGTGGAGAAGTGCTCCTTGCAGGCCAGGGGGCTGTTGTTCACGAGCGTGCGGAGCTCGGCGATGCTACCCGCGCGCGCAAGCCCGAGGCTGCCGGTGGCCGGCTGGCCGGGCTTGCCGTCCGGGCCTTCCTGCGGGGTCTCGAAGTTCGGGCTGCCCTTGCCGTCCTTGGCGGAGACGAAGTCGGTGAGGCCGCAGCCCTCCACGAGCGGCTTCTCGTACTTGTACCCGTCGGGCGTCCTCCCGCTCGGGTTGCAGACGAGGACGCGCATCTCGGATCGCACCAGGGCCATGGAGGTCTTCGGCAGGGTGGGGAAGGCGACGAAGCCCTTGCCGATGAGGACGTTGCTGAAGAGCCCGTACGCCCCGTCGCCACCGGCGATCTTGTCCATGACGTACTGCTTGTAGCCCGCCTGGAACTCCTTCATGTCCTTGGGGACGGCGATGACGATGTCGCTCTTGTCGGCGGTGGTGCTGCAGACGCCGATCTCCTTCACCGACCACTGCCCGACCTTCGGGAAGTCGCCGCTCGGGATCCTCGGGTCGTCGGCGTTCGAGCTCAGGTTCTCGCAGCCCGCCCATTCGCGCATGTACTGCTGCGCCTTGACGAGCGGGTCGTCGCCGGCGGCCTCGGCCGCTCCGGTGGAGGTGGTGGCGGCGGGTGTGCCCGGTGGTGCTGCTTGGCCGTCGCCTCCCTTGCATGCGGGCAGCACGGCGAGGCAGGTGAGGGCGGCGGTCGTGGCGAGGATCCGCTGGATGCGCATGGGTCGCTTTCGTCGGACGGAGGATCGCAGGGTGGCATGCGCATGCTATGGCGGCGGGACGAGCATGATCAAAACCGCCGCCCCTCACCGCACCCCTGCGCGCCCCTCACGCCGCCCAGTCGGCCAGCGTGTCGAAGTCGCTGCGCGTGAGCCCCACTTGCTCGTCGATGCGCAGTAACAGCGCCCGTACCGGGTGGCGTTGGTCAACGTACTCCCGGTCCATGGCGGTGATGTCGTCGTCGATCCACGCGAACTCCCGCTCGCCCGCGTACTCCAGGATGTACTGCGTCTTCCAGAAGGTGCCGCGCGGGGCGCGCCCGTGCATCTGCGGCAGTCGATGTACGGCAGCCGCGGTAGGCCCAGGTGCGGGGCGATCCAGTCGTTCGCCTCTCCCTTCCAGGTCGTCGCCCACACCAGCTCGTAGGTGTCCGCCAGCGCGAGCAGGTCCGCCCCGTGGTCGGGGTTCAGCCACACGCGCAGCGGCTTGCGGCTCTCGGCCTCGGTCCAGCCGGTGGGGCGCATGCGGTGGGTGGTGTAGCCCTCGGGGCGGCGCCGGGGCTGGGCCGCGTAGGGGTTCAGCGGGCCGTCCACGTCGATCAGGAGCAGCGGCTTCGGCGTCATGTACACAGCATTCCTCTCAGGGGGCCCACGGGCACCCGAAATAAAATGAGACATGCGCGTCTCATTCGGTGTAGCGTTGTCTCATGGCCATGGATCGTGATCAGGTGCTCCGCGCCGCCGCCGCACTGCTCTCCCGCAAGTCGACCGCCACCATGGACGAGGTCGCCAGGGCCGCCGGCATCGGCCGCGCGACCCTCCACCGGCACTTCGCCGGACGCGACGCCCTCGTACGGGCCCTGGAAGACCTCGGCATCCGCGAGTTCGAGGTGGCCTTCGACAACGCCCGCCTGCACGAGGGGACCGCCGTCGAGGCCCTGAGACGGCTCGTCGCCGAAGCCGAGCCCAACGCCCAGCTGCTCGCCTTCCTCGTCACCGAGAACCAGCTCTTCGAGGGCGACCAGATCAACGAGGGCTGGTCCCGACTCGACGCCCGCGTCGGCGCCCTCTTCCGGCGCGGCCAAGAGGAGGGCGACATCCGGATCGACCTGAGCCCCGCCTGGCTCACCGAGGCCCTCTACGGCCTCATCGGCACCTGCGCCTGGGCCGTGATGGACGGCCGGGTCGCCGCGAAGGACTTCCAGTACATGATCACCGAGCTGCTGCTCGGTGGCGCACGACGGAGCGTGGAGAAATGAGCCGTACCGAACAGCTGAGCCGCCGGAAGGGGGAGCAGGAGAGGAGCCGCGGGCGCTGGCCGGCCCTCTCGGTGCTCGTCCTCGCCGTCCTGCTGGTCGCGGTGGACGCCACCGTACTCGGTCTCGCCACGCCCTCCCTCAGCGAGGACCTGCGCCCCTCGGGCGCCCAGCTGCTGTGGATCGGCGACATCTACTCCTTCGTCATCGCCGGTCTGCTCGTCTCCATGGGCTCCCTCGGCGACCGCATCGGCCGCAAGAAACTGCTGCTCGCCGGCGCCACCGCCTTCGGCGCCGTCTCCGTCCTCAACGCCTGCGCCACCAGCCCGGAGATGATGATCGCGGCCCGCGCCCTGCTCGGCGTGGCCGGCGCGACCCTGATGCCGTCCACCCTCGCGCTGATCCGGAACATATTCCACGACCCCCGGGAGCGCAGTCTCGCCATCGGCATCTGGGGCGCCACCGCCTCCGCGGGCGCGGCCGTCGGCCCGGTCGTGGGCGGAGCCCTGCTCCAGCACTTCTACTGGGGCTCGGTCTTCCTCATCAACCTCCCCGTGATGCTCGTACTGGTCCTCGTCGGCATCAAGCTGCTCCCCGAGTCCAAGAACCCCGTCTCCGGTCCCTGGGACCTGCCCAGCGTCGGACTGTCCCTCGTCGGTGTCATCGGTGTCGTCTACGCCGTCAAGGAAGCCGCCATCCACGGCGTGACCTGGCAGATCGGCGCCGCCGCCGGCCTGGGCGCCGCCGCGCTCGTCCTCTTCGTGCGGCGGCAGTTCCGACTGGCCTCGCCGCTGCTCGACATGCGGCTCTTCCGGCACCGCGGCTTCTCCGGAGCCGTCCTCGCCGATCTCCTCACCGTCTTCGGCCTGTCGGGCCTGGTCTTCTTCCTCTCCCAGTTCCTCCAGCTCGTCCAGGGCCGCCAGCCGCTGGAGGCCGGGCTCGCCGAACTGCCCGCCGCCGTCGGCGCGGTGGCCACGGGCCTGGTGGCGGGCCGGTACGCCCGAAGGTTCTCGGTCCGGTCGATCGTCGCCGGCGGCCTCGGCGCGAGCGGGCTCGCCCTGGGCGTCCTCACCCTGATCCACCAGGACAGCGGCTACCCGCTGCTCGGCGCGGCCCTGCTCGTCGTCGGCCTCGGCGCCGGATTCTCCTTCACGGTCACCGCCGATGTCATCCTCTCCAGCGTGCCCAAGGAGCAGGCCGGTTCGGCCTCCGCCGTCTCCGAGACGGCGTACGAGCTCGGCGCCGCCCTCGGCATCGCCCTGCTCGGCTCCATCGTCACCGGCGTGTACCAGGGCTTCACCGCCCCGGCGTCCGTTCCCGCGCCGATCGCCGCCGCCGCGCACGAGTCGCTCGGCGGCGCCGTCGAAGCGGCGGCTTCGGTGGACCCGGGGACCGCGCAGGCCATGGTGCACGCAGCCCAGGGGGCCTTCGTGGACGGCCTCCGCCTCGCCTCCGGCGTGGGAGCGGTCATCCTCCTGGCCACCGCCGTCGCGGCCTGGTTCCTGCTCAAGGGGCAGGCACTCCAGGACGGCGCGGAGCACTGACCGCCAAAGTCCCCTGGTCGGTGCAGAGTTGACAACGCGTTGAAACGCGGGACACCATCCCGGCGATGGAGATCAACGATCTGACACCGGCCGAGCGCCGCGTCTGGGAGGCGTACCCGCACGGTGAGGGCGTCGACTTCCGTGAAGGGCCCGGTGAGGATGCGGCGGACGGAGCCTCCTGGGGTTCCGAGCGCACCATCCGCGCCCACGTGATCCGGGCACTGCTGGTCAACAGCCCGACGGTGCCCGGCCAGGTCGCAGGTCTCAAGGTCAAGGGAGCGCGGATCAGCGGAAAGCTCGACCTCAAGTACGCCGAGATAGACGCCCCGATGCGGATGCGCGGCTGCTGGTTCGAGCACAAACCGAGCCTGTACGGAGCCCGGTTACGCGCCCTCGTCCTCACCGAATCGGTCCTGCCCGGCCTCACCGCCGCCACCCTGCGCGTCGAGGTCGTGCTCCGGATGACGAGCTGCCGGTTCACCGGGCCCGTCCGCCTGGCGGGGGCGCGGATATCCGGCGGCCTCTTCCTCCAGCACGCGGTCCTGAGCACCACCGGCCGGCACGCCGAGGCGGGCGAGGCGCCGCTCCAGCTGAACCACGCCGCCATCGGAACCGACATCATCGCCATGGGCCTGACGGTCCACGGCCAAACCCGCATCAACGGCGCGGTCGTCGGCGGGCAGGTCAACCTCGACGACGCCCGCCTCCTCGCCCCCGGCGGCACCGCCCTGCATGCCGAGAACCTGACGGTCGGAACGGACCTGCGGGCGATGCGCCTGGACGCCCGGGGCAGGGTCAACCTCACCGGCTCCCGCATTCCGGGCCAGCTGAACCTCGCGCACGCGCGCCTGGCCAACCCGGCCGGCACCGCCCTGCGCGCCTCCAGCTGCGCCATAGGCGAGGTGTGGCTGCGTGCCTGCGACACCGTGCAAGGCGATGTGAACCTGCGCCGCTCCACCTTCGACCTGCTGCACATCGACCCCGGGACGTGGCCCGCGCGGATCCGTGTGGACGGCCTGACCTACCGCACCCTCGCCCCGCACCTCCCCGCCGAGCAGCGGCTGCCCGCACTGGAGCGGGAGGAGTCGGGCTACCTCCCGTACGCCTACGAACAGCTCGCCACCGCGTACCGGACGGCCGGCGACGAGGCGGCCGCCCGGACGGTACAGCTCGCGAAGCTGCGGCGGCACCGGCGCACCCGGCCGCGGCACGCCAGGCTCTGGGGGTTGCTCCAGGACGCCACCGTGGGCTACGGGTTCCGGCCCCTGCGCGCCGCCGGCTGGCTGGCGGCGCTGCTGGTGACGGGCACGATCGCGTACGGGCTCCAGCCGCCGCGGCCGCTCAAGCAGGGGGAGGCGCCCGACTTCAACCCGGCCTTCTACACGATCGACCTGATGCTGCCGATCATCGGCTTCGGGCAGGAGCAGGCCTTCGCGCCGAGCGGCTGGTACCAGTGGCTGTCGTACCTGCTGATCGTGACCGGCTGGGTCCTCGCCACGACGACCGCGGCGGGCGTCAGCCGGTCACTGCAACGGCAGTAGCGCGGGCGGGTGCGCCCTACGCGGCCTTCGCCTTGGTGGCGTACATGTCCACGTACTCCTGGCCCGACAGCCGCATGACCTCGGCCATCACGGAGTCGGTCACGGCGCGCAGCACGTAGCGGTCGCGGTCCATGCCCTCGTAGCGCGAGAACTCCATCGCCTCGCCGAAGCGGATGGTGACCCGGCCGGGACGGGGCATGCCCTTGCCGCCGGGCTGGAGCTTGTCGGTGCCGATCACCGCGAACGGGACCACGGGGGCGCCGGTCATCAGCGTCAGGCGGGCGATGCCGGTCCGGCCGCGGTACAGCCGGCCGTCGGGGGAGCGGGTGCCCTCGGGGTAGATCCCGAAGATCTTGCCCTCTTCCAGGATCCGGCGGCCGGTCATCAGGGCGGCGACGCCGCCGTTGGCCCCGTCCCGGTCGACCGGGATCATTCCGGAGCCGGTGAAGAACCAGGCCATGGCGCGACCCTTGATCCCCTTGCCCGTCACGTACTCGTCCTTGCCGATGAAGTGGACCGTGCGGTCGCACACCAGCGGCAGGATCATCGAGTCGATGAAGGTGAGGTGGTTGCCCGCCAGAATCACCGGCCCGGTCCCCGGGATGTTCTCGATGCCCTCCACACGGGTGCGGAACATCATGCGCATGACCGGTCCGACAGTGGCCTTGATGAGCGCGGTACGGAACAACGTGAGCCCTCCGGCATCGAAAACGGCTTCGCGCGACACGGCGGTCGCGCAGGTGAGGACGATACTCGCGGGTCCGGGCTGATCGCACATCGGGTTCACACATCGGATACGGAGTGTTGACGCGTGTTTGCGCCATGTTCCACCCGTACGCACCCCTCGGCCACCGGCCACTGCCTACGATCGCGACGCCGAATGCGCCGATTCGAGACAACAGAGGAGTGGCACTCATGACACAGGGTGGGGCAGCGCGGCGTACGGTCCTGGGGGCGGCCGTCCTGGCGGCGGGCGGAGCCGTGGCCGGACTCCCGGCGGGATCCGCGGCAGCGGTGCAGCAGGCCGGGGCAGCGCAGGCGGCGCAGGAGGCGGGGGAGGGCCGCGGCGGCTACCGGGACCTCCCCGTCCCGCTGGTCATCGGCCACCGGGGGGCCTGCGGCTACCGGCCCGAGCACACCCTCGGATCCTACGAACTCGCCCTCGACCTCGGCGCCGACGTCGTCGAACAGGACCTGGTGCCCACCCGCGACGGCCATCTGGTGTGCCGGCACGAGAACGAGATCGGCGGCACCACCGATGTGGCCGATCACCCGGAGTTCGCCTCCCGGCGCACCACCAAGTCGGTCGACGGGGTCCCGGTCACCGGCTGGTTCACCGAGGACTTCACGCTCGCCGAGCTGAAGACCCTGCGGGCGAAGGAACGTATCCCCGCCGTCCGCCAGCGCAACACCCTCTACGACGGCCGGTGGGACGTGCCCACCTTCGAGGAGGTCCTCCGCTGGGCCGACCGGGAGGGCAGGCGGCGCGGCCGGCGCGTCTGGCTGCACGTCGAGACCAAGCACCCCACCTACTTCCGCTCCCTCGGCCTCGGCCTGGAGGAGCCCCTCGCCGCGCTGCTGCGCCGCTACGGCCGCGACGGACGCAACGCCCCCCTCTTCCTCCAGTCCTTCGAGCCCTCCAGCATCCAGCGCCTGTCCCGGCTGGTCTCCGCTCCCCGCGTGGTGCTGCTGTCCGCAGCCGGCACCCGCCCCTGGGACTTCGAGGTGGCCAAGGACCCCCGTACGGTCGCGGACCTGGTCAAGCCCGAGGGGCTGCGGTGGATCGCCGGGTTCGCGCAGGGCATCGGCCCGACCATGGACCTGATCCTGCCCCGGGACGCGGAAGGCCGGCTCGGGGCTCCGACGACCCTGGTCAAGGACGCCCACGCCCAGGGGCTGGTGCTGCACCCCTACACCGCGCGCAACGAGAACACCTTCCTGCCCGCGGAGTACCGCAAGGGCACCGACCCGGCGGCCTACGGGGACGCATTCGGCGCCTTCCGGGCCTACTTCACCCAGGGCATCGACGGCATCTTCACCGACAACGCCGACACGGGACTGCTCGCCGCCGAGGCCTTCCGCCCCGGCCGGGGCCGCTAGGGCGCGTGCCCGGCCCCGCCGGTTCCGCTGCCGACCGGGCGTCAACACACAAGCGGAATGGCGCGTACGGGTGGGCTGCGCCCGGTGGGGAAACCGCCGGGCGGGGGCCGCGCGTCCCGCCCGGCATGGACCTGCTGAAGCAACTGGGCCCCCTGCTCTCCGCGGAGGCGGCCGCGGAGGCCCCGGCCGCCGGAGTGGACGCCGCCGACCTGGAACAAGCCGTCTGGGTGAGGCTGCTGGAACGCGGCCCCGCCCCCGCCGAGCCGGCTCGCTGGCTGCGCCGGGCGGTACGCGCCGAGGCCCGCCTCGCCCGCCGCCGGGCCCGCCGGGAGATCCCCTACGGCTGTCGGCCCGGGAGCGCCGGCGCCGCGGAGCCGGAAGCGGCGCTGCTGCACGGGGAGGAGAACCGGGCCCTCCGATCGGCGGTCGCCCGATTGCCCGGACGGTGTCCGGAGCTGATGAGGGCACTTCTTTCGCCCAGAGACCTCACTTACCGTGAAATCGCAGGAGAGTTGGGTATCTCACAAGGAAGTTTGGGACCCGTCCGTTCCCGTTGCCTGGGATGTCTGCGCAGAATGCTGGCTGCAGAGGTTGCGGCTCCTGGCCTACGGGGAAGGGAGCGGTAGACCGACGGGCTACCAGGTGAGCGGGAGGCATGCGCACATGGGCATGAGCGTGACCATTTCGGCGGCAGCTGCCGAGGACACTGAGCAGATCCTCAAACTGCAGTACCTGGCGTTCCAGCGCGAGGCCGAGCTGTACGGCAACTACCGCATCCAGCCGCTCACCCAGACCCTGGACTCCCTCAAGGCGGAGCTGGCGACCGACACGGTGCTGGTCGCCCGGCTCGGCGACGAAGTCGTCGGCACCGTACGCGGCAACGTGGACGAGGACGGCACGGGCAGGATCGCCAAGCTCTGCGTGCACCCGCGCCTGCAGGGCCACGGGCTCGGCGCCCGGCTGCTGAGCGCCGTCGAGGAGGCCCTCGCCGGCCACGGCGGCCCCACCCGGTTCCGTCTGCACACCGGTCACAAGAGCGAGTCGAACCTGCGCCTCTACCGCAAGGCGGGCTACGTCCAGGTCGGCGGTCGCACCGCCTCGGACGGCGTGCGGCTGGTGATCCTGGAGAAGGACGCCCCGCACGCCACCGACTTCGCGGTCAGCGCCTGACGCGCAGCCAGAGCATCCCGGTGATCGGCAGGATCACCGGGATGAACAGGTAGCCCATCCCGAAGCCGGACCACACGGTCGAATCGGGGAACGCCTCGGGACGCACCAGCGTCCAGGTGCCGACGGCCAGGACGCCGGTCAGCTCGGCGGCGCAGCAGATCCGCGCCGCCTTGCGGGCCGTCTCCCCGCCGCGCACCAGCGAGTACGTGATGAAGGCGTACACCAGCGCGGCCAGGCCGGAGAGCGCGTACGGGAGCGGAGCCTGGTCGAACTCCGTGGAGATCTGGTAGGCGGAGCGCGAGACGGCGCCGACCGCGATCACCCCGTAGAGCCAGACCAGCAGCAGTCCCGGTCCGGAGACCAGCCGAGCGCGCCGGGCGGGTGCCTCCTGCGCCCCGGGCTGCGCTGCGGGCTGCGCCTCGGACGCCGCGGTGTCGGGAGTGTCAGGCACCGGGGGTCCCCCAGATGTCGTAAAGCCGTACTTCGAGCACGGCGAGGACGACCGCACCCGCGGCCACCGTCACCGAACCCCACTTGGTGCGCTCCGTCAGCGAGAGCAACCCGGCCGCCGGCACCGCCGCGAAGGCGCCCACCAGATAGGCCACGAAGATCACCGAGCCCTCGTCGGGCTTCTCGCCCTGCGCCAGCTTCACCAGCCCCACCACCAGTTGGACCAGGACCAGCAGGGTCACCACGCCCATGCCGATGAAGTGCCAGTCCTTGGTCGGCTGGTCGCGCAGGGCGGCGAAACCGCACCAGGCGGCAAGGGCGAGTGCGGCCACACCGAGGGCGGCCGTCAGGGCGTCGAGCATGCAGCGAGGGTATTACGGGGGCGAAAGCCCCGGTGCGCCCACCCCGGGGCGGTCGTGGTCTTGACCACAGCGCAGCCCCGCCGCGGTGCGCGGCGGGGCCGGGGCCGTGCCGCAAGCCGGGCCGGCGCCCCGCAGGTCAGCCCCCCGCGGGAGCCCTCAGCCGGGCCTTCGGGGCCCTTCGACGGTGTCCGGTATGCGGCCGGAATGCGTCCGCTATCCGGACAGCTTTGATCGGTGACGGGATACGTCTGCTTTACTGGGGCCCATGACCACGACGAGCAGCCGCACCCTTGCGACCGAGGCGACGATGACGCCCGGTGCTCGTTGTATGTGTCGAATGTGCGCCTTCTGAGGGCCCCCTCCCCGAGCCTCGCGCCCCGAAGCGAGGCAGGCCGAGCCCGTCCGCCCCACCACTGCCGAGCAGTACGGACCGGAACGCTCCTGCCCCCGCGCACGCGTCGGAACCACCGCCATGCCCCGGTTCGACCCGTATCGCGTCCCCAGATGTTTGCCCCGTGCCCGGCACCCGCTGCGCCGCGCACTCGACAGCGACGGAAATCCTGTGATCACCACATCGGGCCTCACGAAGGTCTACCAGTCCCGTGGCCGTGAGGTCACCGCCCTGGACGGCGTCGATCTGCACGTCCGCGAGGGCGAGGTCTACGGAGTCATCGGCCAGAGCGGCGCCGGCAAGTCCTCCCTCATCCGCTGCGTGAACCTGCTGGAACGCCCCACCACCGGAACCGTGACCGTCGACGGGGCCGACCTGACGGCCCTGGCCGGCCGCGGCCGGCGGGCCGGAAGGGAACTGCGCGAGGCCCGCAGCCGGATCGGCATGGTCTTCCAGCACTTCAACCTGCTGTCCTCGCGCACCGTCCAGGGCAACATCGAACTGCCCCTGGAGATCCTCGGCGTCTCCGGTCGCGAGCGCTCCCGCAAGGCCCTCGAACTCCTCGACCTCGTCGGCCTCGCCGACAAGGCCAGGGCCTACCCCGGCCAGCTCTCCGGCGGCCAGAAGCAACGCGTCGGCATCGCCCGCGCCCTCGCCGGCGACCCCAAGGTGCTGCTCTCCGACGAGGCCACCAGCGCCCTGGACCCCGAGACCACCCGCTCGATCCTCCAGCTGCTGCGCGACCTCAACCGGCAGCTCGGCCTGACCGTCCTGCTCATCACGCACGAGATGGACGTCGTCAAGACGATCTGCGACTCGGCCGCCCTGATGAAGCGGGGCCGGATCGTCGAGTCCGGCACCGTCGCCGAACTCCTCGCCACCCCCGGCTCCGAGCTCGCCGGTGAACTCTTCCCCGTCAGCGGCGCCGCCACCGGCCCCGACCGCACGGTCGTCGACGTCACCTTCCACGGCGAAGCCGCCACCCAGCCGGTGATCTCGCAGCTGTCGCGGACCTACAACATCGACATCTCGATCCTCGGCGCCGCGATGGACACCGTCGCGGGCCGCCAGATCGGCCGCATGCGCATCGAACTCCCCGGCCGCTACGAGGACAACGTCGTCCCCGTGGGCTTCCTGCGCGAGCAGGGCCTCCAGGTCGACATCGTCGACGAGGACACCGACATCGACTCCGAGATCGCCGCACTCGTCAAGGAAGGTGCCAAGTGACCTGGTCCGAGATGCAGCCCCTGCTCACCCAGGGCACGTACGACACCCTTTACATGGTGCTGTGGTCCACCCTGGTGACCGTCCTCGGCGGACTGCCCCTGGGCATCCTGCTGGTCCTCACCGACAAGGGCGGCCTCCTGCAGAACCAGCCGGTCAACAAGGTGCTCGGCGTCATCGTGAACATAGGCCGCTCGCTGCCGTTCATCATCCTGCTGATCTTCCTGATTCCGGTCACCACCGCCGTCGTCGGCACCTTCATCGGCCCCACTGCCATGATCGTCCCGCTGGCCATCGGAGCCATCCCCTTCTTCGCCCGGCTCGTCGAGACGGCCGTCCGCGAGGTGGACCACGGCCTGGTCGAAGCCGTCGAGTCCATGGGCGGCGGCATCCCCACCCTGGTCGGCAAGGTGCTCCTGCCGCAGGCCCTGCCCTCCCTCGTCGCCGCCGTCACCACCACCGTGATCACCCTGGTCGGATACTCCGCCATGGCCGGCGCGGTCGGCGGCGAAGGCCTCGGCTCCAAGGCCATCACCTACGGCTTCCAGCGCTTCGAGACCGGCTTCATGGTCGCCACCGTCGTCGTCCTCATCGCCGTCGTCACGGTGATCCAGCTGATCGGCGACGGCGCGGTCCGCCTCCTCGCCCGGCGCGGCAGGACGGCCTGAGCCCCCGGGCTCCCCAGACCCTCTCCACCCGGAAAGAAGGCCCGCACTTGTCGTGCTTGGGCCACCACCCGCAAGACCCGCGTGAGACCCACGCACTTGCACCGCAATGAAAGGCACTCTTCGTGCGCAAGAACCTCAAGCTCACCGCCCTCGCCGCCGCCACCGCCGCGCTCTCCCTCGGCCTCACCGCCTGCGGCAGCTCCTCGGACCCGGCCGCCAAGGCCGACGGCGGCACGGCCGACGCGAGCAAGCCGCTCCTGATCGCGGCCTCCCCGAGCCCCCACGCCGATGTCCTGAACTTCGTCAAGGACAAGCTCGCGGCCAAGGAAGGCCTCAAGCTGGAGGTCAAGGAGTTCACGGACTACGTCCTGCCCAACACCGCCACCGAGCAGGGCCAGGTCGACGGCAACTACTTCCAGCACAAGCCGTACCTCGACGACTTCAACAAGAAGAACGGCACCCACATCGTGCCCGTCGTGAACGTGCACCTGGAGCCCCTCGGCCTGTACTCCAAGAAGGTCAAGGCCCTCACCGACCTCAAGCCCGGCCAGACCGTCGCCGTCCCCAACGACACCACCAACGAGGGCCGCGCCCTCCAGCTGCTCGCCGCGAACAACGTGATCACCCTCAAGGAAGGCGTCGGCACCAGCGCCAAGCTGTCCGACATCACCGACAAGAAGGGCCTGGAGTTCAAGGAGCTGGAGGCCGCCACCGTCCCGCGCGCCCTCAACGACGTGGACGCGGCCGTCATCAACGGCAACTACGCCATCGAGGCGCACCTCGCGCCCGCCAAGGACGCGCTGGTCCTGGAGAAGGCCGAGAACAACCCGTACGCCAACTTCCTCGCGGTCAAGGCCGGCAACGAGAAGGACCCGCGGATCGAGAAGCTCGCCAAGCTCCTGAACTCCGACGAGGTCAAGAAGTTCATCGAGGAGAAGTACCAGGGCTCGGTCACCCCCGCCTTCGGCGCCCCCAAGGCCTGATCACCGCCCCCGTCCGGCCCCGCACGCCCACGCCGGCGTGCGGGGCCGCACGCTGCCCGCTTCCGGGCAACCCGGCCATGCACATCCCCCGGCGCATGCTGCATGCTGTGCCTACGACCCGCACAAACGGTCCAGCAACAGCATGGAGCTGCGCATGACTACCACCTTCCCGGACGTCACCATCAGCACGGACCGGCTGGTGCTGCGCCCCTTCGACGGGGAGGACGTCACCGCGCTCACCGAGATGATGAACGACGAGCACGTCGTCGCCTGGACCTCGGCGCCCCACCCCTACACCGTCGCCGACGCCCGGGCCTGGGCCACCCGGCAGTCCCACGCCGAGCGCACCGAGGGCCGCGGCATCGTCTTCGCCGTCGCCGAGTTCCTCACCCAGCGCCTGGTCGGCATTGTCCACCTCCAGAACACCAACTGGCGCACCCGCACCACCGAGGTCGGCTACGTCACCGCCCCCTGGGCCCGCGGCGAGGGCTACGCCAGCGAGTCCGTCCTCGCCGTCGCCCAGTGGCTGTTCCGGGACCAGGGGTTCGAACGCCTCGAACTGCGCACCGCGGCCGACAACACCGCCTCCCAGCAGGTGGCCCAGAAGATCGGTTGCATCAGCGAAGGCGTCCTGCGCAACGCATGGATAGTGCGCACGCAGACCGCCGACGGCTCCTGGAGCGACACCCGCACCGACCTCATCGTCTGGAGCCTGGTCCCCGAGGACCTGGAGGACGCCGACGGCTACCGGGACCACGAGGGCTACGAAGGCCGCGAGGGCTACGGATACGAGCTCGGACGGCCCACCGGCGCGAACGGGTACGCCGTCGGCGCCGACTGGAACTGACCCGATGACCAGGTAGTCTCACCGTGCCCGCATCCCCGCGCCCGCCCCCACCCCAGGAGACTGACGACGATGGCCGACCGGGTCACGGTGATCGGCTGGGACGGCTCCGCCCTGACCGCGGCCGCCCGGTCCGCGCTCTCCGCAGCCACCCTCGTGGCCGGCGCCGCCCACCACCTCGCACTGCCCGAGGTCCCGCCCGCCGCCGAACGCATCCGCCTCGGCAGCCTCGGCCTGGCCGCCCGCCGCATCGCCGGCCACCGCGGCACCGCCGTCGTCTTCGCCGACGGCGACCCCGGCTTCTTCGGTGTCGTACGCACCCTGCGCGCCCCGGAGCACGGCCTCGAAGTCGAGGTCGTCCCCGCCGTGTCCTCCGTCGCCGCCGCCTTCGCCCGCGCCGGCATGCCCTGGGACGACGCCCAGGTCGTCGTGGCCCACCCGCGCACCCTGCGCCGCGCCGTCAACGTCTGCCGCGCCCACGGCAAGGTCGCCGTCCTCACCTCGCCCGGCGCCGGGCCCGCCGAACTCGCCCTGCTGCTCGGCCCGGTCCACCGCACCTTCGTCATCTGCGAGGAACTGGGCACCGACAAGGAGCAGGTCACCGTCCTCACCTCAGACAAGGTCCCCGACCACAGCTGGCGCGACCCCAACGTGGTCATCGTCATCGGCGGGGCCGGCCAGACCGCCGCCTCCACCGAACCGCCCTGGCTGCTCGGCCAGAACCCGGCCCAGGCCCTCGCCCGCGGCTGGGCCCGGCCCCGGGCCGACACCGGCGAGGGGGAGTCGGCGCAGCTGCGCGCCGCCCAGCTCGCCCGCCTCGGCCCCCGCACCGGGGACCTCGTCTGGGACATCGGCGCGGGCTCCGGAGCCTTCGCCGCCGAGGCCGCCGCCTTCGGCGCCGCCGTCATCGCCGTCGACGCCGACCCGCGCGCCTGCGAACGCGTAACTGCCGCCGCCCGGGAGCGAGGCGTGCAGATCCGGGTCGTCCCCGGCCGGGCGCCCCACGTACTGGAAGACCTGCCCGAACCCGACGTCGTCCGCGTCGGCGGCGGGGGAGCCGAGGTCGTCGCGGCCGTCGCCGACCGCCGCCCCGAACGGATCGTCAGCCACGCCTCCACCCGCGACGAGGCGGAGGCGATCGGCCGCGCGCTCACCGAAGGCGGCTACACCGTCGAGTGCGCGTTGCTCCAGTCCGTCGGCCTGGACACCCGTACGTGGAACGAACAGGAGCGTTCCGTCGTCTTCCTGCTGGCCGCCGAACGCCCCGTGAACCGCTAGGCGGGAGGGCGGGGTAGGCTGGCCGATCGTCGTACTGCCCTGGTCGTACTGTCCTGGTTTGGTCGGGCGTGACGGCGCCAAAAGGCGCTCGACGTGGCGCAGTCCACAGCAGACCATGTCAGTTATGGCCGCCGTGGTCGCTAACGGGCGCGACAATGCTTACTGGTTGTCGCGCGGTGTGTGCGAAGACGGACACGTCGCACGGCAGCCCCGCACGCAACGCCGCCCGACGGCCTCGTGGGCGGCAGGGCGATCGAAGAGGGCAACACCGATGGGCGAGGGGTACGCATGACTGACACCGGCCAGGTACCGGGCGAGGGTCTCCCGGACAATGCGGGCATGGTGGATCAGCAGGGCATTCCCGCTCCGGCCCAGCACCCCGCCGCCGCACCCGCGCCCGTCCCGGGGGGCTACGCCTTCCAGGACCTCGTGGACAACCCGGCCGAGCCGGAGGACGAGGAACTGCTGCTGATGCCGAGCGGCCAGGGCGCATGGAGCGACCCCCAGGTCGTCCCGCCGGCCCCGGCCTTCCCCCTCGAAACCTCTTACGACGCCCCGTACGCGGAGTACCCCGAGGCGCCGGCCGCACCCGCCTACGCGGAGCCCGCCTACCCCGAGCCCTCGCCCGTCGCGCCGTCCTTCCCCGAGCCCTCCTACGCCGACTCCTCGTACAGCACGGGCGCGCACGAGGCCGGCGGCCGTGACTCCGGCGCGCTCGACCTCGGCGGCCTCGCGGTCCCGCCCCCGGCGGCACCCGCCGCCCCCGCGGCCCCCGTTGCCCCGGCCCGCCGCCCGCTGCACATGGGGCCGCCCGTACCCGAGGCCACCGGCGGGGTCGTACGCTCCCTCGCCGACCGCGGTCCGGCCACCGCTCCGGTCGCGCCGCAGCCCGTCGCCGCTGCCGTGAGCACCCCGGTGGCGCCGATCCCGGTCCCGCAGTCGGGGCCGCCGACCACCGGACCCGAGTACCTGGACGTGCCCCGTCCGCAGGCCGCCGCCCCGGTTCCGCAGCCGGCCGAGATCCCGCTGCAGGCGGGTGCCCCGTGGGGGACCGAGCCCGTGGCGGTGGCGGAGGCCGCGCCGCAGCCGGAGCAGCAGCCCGCGCCCCAGCCGCAGCCTGAACCGCAGCCCGAACTCCAGCCGCAGGCGGAGCCGGTCGCGGTGGCCGAGCCCGCGCCGCAGCCGGAGCCCGTGGCGGCCGCGCAGCCCGAGCCCGTGGCGGCCGCGGAGCCCGCGCCGATGCCGGAGCCGGAGCCCGCGCCGGTGCCGGAGCCCGCTGCGGTGGTGGAGGCGGCCGAGCCCGCCGCCCCCGCGCCCGAGCCCGCCGCCCCCGCGCCCGAGCCCGTCGTCGAGGCCGCTCCCGTGGCCGCCCCGGAGCAGGCGGAGCAGGCGCCCGCCGAGCCCGAGCCCGCGCCCCAGCCCGCCGAACCCGTGGTCCAGGCCCCCGAGCCCGTGGCAGAGGAGCCGGTGGCGGCGCAGGACGCCCCGGAGGCCGTGGCCGCCGTGGCGGATGCCGCTCCGGCCCAGCCCGACGCACCCGCCCCCGCGGCCGCCGTGGAGCCGGAGCCGGCTCCGGTGGCGGAAACCGAGCCCGTCGCCGAGCCCGTCGCCGAGGCCGCCCCCGCAGAGCCGGTCGTCGAAGCCGTCGAGCCCTCCGCCGGCGAGCCGGCCCCCGCGTACGACGACGCTGAGCGCGAGGCCGTCCTGCGCGTCATTCGTGAACGCCGCGACATCCGCAACGGCTTCCGCACCGACCCCATCCCGCACGAGGTGCTGCTCCGCGTCCTGGAGGCCGCGCACCACGCGCCCAGCGTGGGCCACTCCCAGCCCTGGGACTTCGTCGTCATCCGCTCGGCCGAGACCCGCCGGACGATGCACGAGCTCGCCCAGCGCCAGCGCGAGGCCTACGCGAAGTCGCTGCCCAAGGGCCGGGCGAAGCAGTTCAAGGAACTCAAGATCGAGGCCATCCTCGACACCCCGGTGAACATCGTCGTCACCGCCGACCCGACCCGCGGCGGCCGCCACACCCTCGGCCGGCACACCCAGCCGCAGATGGCCCCGTACTCCTCGGCCCTCGCCGTCGAGAACCTGTGGCTCGCCGCGCGGGCCGAAGGCCTCGGCGTCGGCTGGGTCAGCTTCTTCGACGAGCGCGAGATGGTCCGCGAGCTGGGCCTGCCCGAGCACCTGGAGGTCGTCGCCTACCTCTGCGTCGGCTACGTCGACGAGTTCCCGGAGGAGCCCGAGCTCGCGCAGGCCGGCTGGTCGCAGCGCCGGCCGCTGGCCTGGGTCGTCCACGAGGAGACGTACGGGCGCCGCGCACTGCCCGGCGAGGAGCCGCACGACCTGCTCTCCGAGACCGTCGCCGGCATCCGCCCGCTCGACGCGAAGGCGCTGGGCGAGGCCTGGGAACGCCAGAAGCGCATGACCAAGCCCGCCGGGGCCCTGGGCATGCTCGAAATCATCTCCGCGCAGCTCAGCGGCCTCTCCCGGGTCTGCCCGCCGCCGATCCCGGAGCCCGCTGCGGTCGCGATCTTCGCGGGTGACCACGGGGTCCACGCCCAGGGGGTCACCCCCTGGCCCCAGGAGGTCACCACCCAGATGGTGGCCAACTTCCTGGGCGGCGGGGCGGTCTGCAACGCCTTCGCGAACCAGGTGGGCGCCGAGGTCTGCGTGATCGACGTGGGCGTCGCCGGGGACCTCCCGGCCACGCCGGGCCTGCTCCCGCGCAAGGTCCGCCCGGGCACGGCGGACCTGTCCACCGGCCCGGCGATGACCCGCGAGGAGGCCGTCGCGGCCATCGAGGTGGGCATCGAGACGGCCCGCGACCTGGTGGCGGCGGGCAACAAGGCGCTGCTCACGGGTGAGATGGGCATCGCGAACACCACGGTGTCCGCGGCGCTGATCTCGGTGTTCACCGGCGTCGACCCGTCGGAGGTCACCGGGCGGGGCACCGGCATCAACGACGAGACGCACGCCCGCAAGGTCGAGGTCGTCCGCCGTGCGCTGGAACTCCACCAGCCGGACCCCGCGGACCCGATCGGTGTCCTCTCGGCCATCGGCGGCCTGGAGCACGCGGCGATCGTCGGCCTCCTCCTGGGCGCGGCCTCCCTGCGCACCCCGGTGATCCTGGACGGCGTGAGCGCCGGCGCGGCCGCCCTGGTGGCCCGGGCGATCGCCCCGGAGGCCCTGTCGGCGTGCATCGCCGGCCACCGCAGCGCCGAGCCCGGGCACGTCGCCGCCCTGAACAAGCTCGGCCTGCGCCCGCTGGTCGACCTGGACCTCCGCCTCGGTGAGGGCACGGGCGCACTGCTGGCCCTTCCGCTGGTGCAGAGCGCTGCCCGCGCGATGCACGAGGTCGCCACGTTCGACTCCGCGGGCGTCACCGAGAAGTAACCCCCGTCCCACCGCTGCACGGAGCCCTGCCCCACCCCGTGAAACCAGGGCTGACCACAGCCCGCGCGGCGTTTGGGCGCACCGGGCGCGGAGCGCCCGGAACGGGGTGCCGGGCGCGGCCCGTGCCCCTGCGGGGGCCCGGGGCGGAGCCCCCGGTTTCCGGAAGGGGCGGGGTGGGGAGACGAGCCCCGCGCAGCGGTGGAACGGCCGGGTCGTATCGTGGACCCGCACACCCGAAACCGCACGTCACACCGGACCAGCCGCTCCAGCGCAGCAGCGGCAACGCAGAACACCGCCGTCTCAGGAGCCGCACCGCCATGGCCGAACACCCCGCGTACCCCGTCGGTCTGCGCCTCACCGGCCGCCGCGTCGTCGTCATCGGCGGCGGCCAGGTCGCCCAGCGCCGCCTGCCCGCCCTCGTCGCCGCCGGCGCGGACGTCGTCCTGATCTCCCCCTCCGCCACCCCGTCCGTGGACGCCATGGCCGAGACGGGCGAGATCCGCTGGGAGCGCCGCCGCTACCAGGACGGGGACCTCGACGGTGCCTGGTACGCCCTCATCGCCACCCGGGACCGCGAGGCCAACGACCGCGCCTCCGCCGAGGCCGAGGGCCGGCGCGTGTGGTGCGTGCGCGCCGACGACGCCGACGCGGCCACCGCCTGGACCCCGGCCACCGGCCGCGTCGAGGGGGTCACCGTCGCCGTCCTGAGCGGCAACGACCCCCGCCGCTCCGCCGCCGTCCGCGACGCCGTCGTCGAGGGACTGCGCGACGGCTCCCTCACCGCCGGCCGCTCCCACACCCCCGGCGTCTCCCTCGTCGGCGGCGGCCCGGGCGACCCGGACCTGATCACCGTCCGCGGCCGCCGCCTCCTCGCCGAGGCCGACGTGGTCATCGCCGACCGGCTCGGTCCCCGCGACCTGCTCGACGAACTGCCGCCGCACGTCGAGGTCATCGACGCGGCGAAGATCCCGTACGGCCGCTACATGGCTCAGGAGGCCATCAACAACGCCCTGATCGAGCACGCCAAGGCGGGCAAGGCAGTGGTCCGGCTCAAGGGCGGCGACCCGTACGTCTTCGGGCGGGGCATGGAGGAGCTCCAGGCGCTCGCCGAGGCGGGGATCCCCTGCACCGTCGTCCCCGGCATCTCCAGCTCCATTTCCGTGCCCGGCGCCGTCGGCATCCCGGTCACCCACCGCGGAGTCGCCCACGAGTTCACCGTGGTCAGCGGCCACGTCGGCCCCGACGACCCGCGCTCGCTGGTGGACTGGGCCTCCCTCGCCAAGCTCACCGGCACCCTGGTGATCCTGATGGGCGTCGACAAGATCGGCCTGATCGCCGAGGCACTGGTCCGGCACGGCCGCGCCGCCGACACCCCCGTGGCGGTCGTCCAGGAGGGCACCACCGCCACCCAGCGCCGGGTGGACGCCACCCTCGCCACCGTCGGCGAGACCGTCCGTGCACAGGAGGTCCGCCCGCCGGCCGTCATCGTCATCGGCGAGGTCGTCCGCGTCGGAACCCCGAACGCCGGAACCCCGAACGTCTGAACCGCCGCCGCCCCGCAGGGCCGTTGGCACCACACCCAGGACAAGGCAGTATCACCCCGTGGCAGATCTCATCACCGTCGAAGACCCCGACGACCCGCGGCTGCACGACTACACGGGCCTGACCGACGTCGAGCTCCGGCGGCGCCGCGAGCCCGCGGAAGGCCTGTTCATCGCCGAGGGCGAGAAGGTCATCAGACGCGCCAAGGACGCCGGGTACGAGATGCGCTCGATGCTGCTCTCCGCCAAATGGGTCGACGTCATGCGCGATGTCATCGACGAACTGCCGGCCCCCGTCTACGCCGTCACCCCGGAGCTCGCCGAACGCGTCACCGGCTACCACGTGCACCGCGGTGCCCTCGCCTCGATGCAGCGCAAGCCGCTGCCCGCCCCCGCCGAGCTCCTCGCGGACGAGGGCGCGGGCCGGCGCATCGCCGTGTTCGAGGGCTTCGTCGACCACGCCAACCTCGGCGCCGCGTTCCGCAGCGCCGCCGCCCTCGGCATCAGCGCGATACTGCTGTCCCCGGACTGCGCCGACCCGCTCTACCGGCGGGCCATCAAGGTCTCGATGGGGTCCGTCTTCTCGGTCCCGTACGCACGGCTGGACGCCTGGCCCGCCGACCTGGAGAAGGTCCGCGAGGCGGGCTACCGGATCCTGGCCATGACGCCGAGCCCGAAGGCCACCCCGCTGGACCAGGTCCCGCCGGAGCGCTTCGAGCGGTCGGCGATCATGCTGGGCTCCGAGGGGCACGGTCTGTCGACGTACGCCCTGCGCGCCGCCGACGAGTGGGTCCGGATCCCGATGGCGGAGGGCATCGACTCCCTGAACGTGGCAGCCGCCTCGGCGGTCGCCTTCTACGCCACCCGCCCACCGCAGCAGCCCTGACGGGTCAGAACTTCTGGGCGGCGGCGATGCCCAGGGCCACGATCAGCGTCACCACGACGAACACGATCAGCCGCTGCCGCATCAGCTTCGGGTCCGGCCGCGACGGGCGCCGTCCCGTCCCCGTGGTCCGGGGCGCCGGGCGGCCCCCCGTACGCCCCGCGGTCGGGCGGGAGGACGGTCCCTGGCCCCCGCCGGGGTTCCGGGAGGACGAGGGCCGCGAGTGGGGGCCGCTGTGCGGGCCCTTGGGCTGTCCCTGAGGCGCGGGAGTGCCGACGGTACGCCGGTCCGTGTGCTGGTCGGCGTACTGCTCGGGGAGCCGCCCGGTGGGCCGTTCGGCCCGTACGCGCGGGGCCGGCGGGCGGCCGTCGGACAGGCCTTGGGCCTCCCGGGCCGCGATCTCCTTGAGCCGCATCGACAGCTGGAGCGTGCTGGGCCGGTCCTCGGGATCCTTGGCCAGGCAGGCCCGTACGAGGGGTGCGAGCGCGTCCGGGACCCCGTGCAGGTGCGGCTCCTCGTGCACCACGCGGTACAGCATGACCTCGGAACTGCCGTGTCCGAAGGGGGAGTCGGCGGTCGCGGCGTACGCCAGGGTGGCGCCGAGGGCGAAGACGTCGGTGGCCGGGGTGACGGCGGCCCCGCGGACCTGCTCGGGGGCGAGGAAGCCGGGGGAGCCGACGGCGGTGCCCACATGGGTGAGGGTGCTCGCGCCGGTGGCCCACGCGATCCCGAAGTCGATGATCCGGGGCCCCTTGGGGGACAGAAGGATGTTCGAGGGCTTCAGGTCGCGGTGGACGACCCCCGCCTCGTGCACGGCGACCAGTCCCTCGGACAGCGCGGCGCCGATCGCGGCGATCTGCGCGGCCGTCAGGGGGCCTTCCTCGGCCACCTTGTCGTGCAGGGAGGGCCCGGGCACGTACTGGGTGGCGAACCACGGCCGTTCCGCCTCCAGGTCCGCGGCCACCAGGCGCGCGGTGCACCCGCCGCGGATCCTCCGGGCGGCGGACACCTCCCGCGCGAAGCGGGAGCGGAACTCCTGGTCCTCGGCCAGATCCGGCCGGATCACCTTGAGCGCGACGCGCTGGCCGCGCCGGTCCGAGCCCAGGTAGACCACGCCCATGCCGCCGGCGCCGAGCCGTCGGTGCAGTCTGAACGAGCCGACGACACGCGGGTCCTCGCGCCGGAGCCGCATCATCGCCATGTCCACCCCGCTGACCCGTCGTCCTGTTGACGTGTCACAGCTTACGGACCATCCGCCACGAGCGCTCAGAGGCCGCGCCCTCGCCGGAGGAATGGATCGTCTGTGCGTCATCGCCCACTTGAGGGTTCCTCAGCCCTCCCGCCCGGTCCCCGGGCGCCGGGTGCCGACGGCCCCAAAGGGCCTCGCCCCCAAGGGGATTGGGGCGGCAGCCGGGGTCGGGGGTCGCCGGCGGGCGCACGCGGGGCGCGGCCGGACGGGGTGATCTTGTTGTGTACCCCGTCGGCGGAGACGCATGCGCGGGGAGTGACGCAAGTGAGCGAAGTCACCACCCTCCGGTCACCCCCTGGGGGAAGACCCCCACAACGGGGGACCGATCTCCACCCAGGGGAGTACACGGGGAGGGAGCCGTCATCCTCCTGGAGGCCTGTCAAGGGGTACGAAGGCAGGACGCCGGGGGGTGCCCGCCCGCCTAGTGTTGAGGACAAGCGGTGGGTGGCGCACTCGTCCCCCGAGGTCACAAGCCCACCGCTGCCGACACAGGGAGAGGGCCATGGCGGACATCGCACGGCAGGGGCGCAAGGCATTCGCGTTCAACGGCCACGAGTCCGGTACGCGCCACCCGCTGGTGGCCGCGGCCATGGTGCTCCCCCTGGCCGCCCTCCTGCTCTTCCTCTTCGGAGGCTTCGACCAGGTGGCGGCACAAGCGTCGTCCGTCGGTGTGATGCTCGGGCGCTGAGCGGCGCCCGAGCCCGGGAGAGCGGCCCGGGCAGACATCGCCTGTCGCACCCCGTGGGGACGGGGGCGCGACGACGGACGGCAGGTGAAGGGTGCTGCCCGTGCGACTGGGGAGTCGCACGGGCAGCACCCTTTTTGATGCCGCGCAGGCGTACGGTCGTGCGGCCCCCGCAGGGCGTACGATCACGCCGGGCCCGCTGCCGGGCCCGGCGCCACCGCCCGACCCCGGGGATCCCATGCCGACGTCCTTGCCCGCGGCCCTCGCAGCCCTCGCGGCCGCCACCCTGCCCGCCGCGCCCGTGCCGCGGCCGTACGAGCTGCTCGCGGACCGCGAGGACGGGACCGTCGTGCGGTGCGGCGCCGCCGTGGCCAAGGCGCACGCCGGGGACAGTGACCGGGAGGGCCTCGCGGTCCGGATGCGGATCGCCGCGGACGAGGCGCTGGCCGGCGTGCTGCTGCCTCCGCTCAGCACCGAGGTCCGCCGCCTCCACGGCCGCCCGGTGACGCTCTGGCCGTACGGCGCCCCCGTGGACCCGGAGCGGCCGGGGGAGGCCCCCTGGGAGGCCGCCGGACGGCTGCTGGCCGCCCTGCACCACGTACCGGTCCACCGCCTGCCGGGTCCCGTGCCCCCGATGCGCGGCCCCGCCAAGGTCGCCCGCGCCCTGCGCCGCCTGGCGCAGGCTCCGCCGCACCCGCAGACCCCGGGCCCGGCCGAGCAGGTGCGCGCCGCGGCCCGCACCCTGCCCGCGTGGGCCCGGGGCGAGGAGCCCGCCCCGCCGGGCGGGACGCTGTGCCACGGGGACCTGCACCTGGGGCAGTTGGTGCGCGGCCCGGTCAAGGAAACCCGGGGCAGGCGGGCCCCGGGCAACGGGGGCCCGGGCGCGGCAGGGGAGTGGCGGCTCATCGACGTCGACGACCTCGGGGTCGGCGCCCCCGCCTGGGACCTGGCCCGCCCCGCGGCCTGGTACGCCGCAGGGCTGCTCGATTCCGGCACCTGGGTCCGCTTCCTCGACGCCTACCGGGCCGCCGGAGGGCCGGCTGCCGGGCCGCCCGGCGCGGACCCGTGGCCGGAACTCGATGTCCCCGCCCGGGCCCTGACCGTACAGACCGCGGCGCTGGCGCTGGCCAAAGCGGCAGAAAAGCACCGCCGACTCGATGACGTGGAACGCCTGATGGTGGAATCCTGTGCCCGAATAGCCACCCTCCCGCCCGACTTGGAGCCGGGGGCTCCGTCGTAGGGTGAGCTTCACGCCACCGGGCATGCATCCGGTGTCGACGCAGACGGCGAGGAGTTGATCCGGTCATGCAGTGTCCGAAGTGTCACGCGATGATGCACACCTACAACCGCAACGGCGTTCAGATCGAGCAGTGCAGCGGCTGTCGCGGCATCTTCCTCGACTACGGCGAGCTGGAGGCGCTGACCCGCCTGGAGTCGCAGTACACGGCGGCCCAGTACGGCCAGGTCCCCCCGCCCGCCGCGCCGCCGGCCCCCTATCCGGCGCCGCACGCCGCCCCGGCGCCCGCCTGGGGTGCCCCGCACCACGGCGGCCACGGTCACCACGGCCACCACCGCGGCGGCTTCGGCCGGATGCTGTTCTCCTCCTGACCCGCAGGACACGCGAAAGCCCCGGCCGTCGAGACGGCCGGGGCTTTCCGGTGGTGCGCGATACTGGGATTGAACCAGTGACCTCTTCCGTGTCAGGGAAGCGCTCTCCCGCTGAGCTAATCGCGCGGGTACGGCTGCGAAGCCGCAGGTGGAACAGGTACTGCAGGATACTGCGTGCGCGATACTGGGATTGAACCAGTGACCTCTTCCGTGTCAGGGAAGCGCTCTCCCGCTGAGCTAATCGCGCGGGGTCCTTGCGGACCAGTGGACGATACTGGGATTGAACCAGTGACCTCTTCCGTGTCAGGGAAGCGCTCTCCCGCTGAGCTAATCGTCCTTGGAGGTGGAGACGGGATTTGAACCCGTGTAGACGGCTTTGCAGGCCGTTGCCTCGCCTCTCGGCCACTCCACCATGGAGCTGCAGGGGTTCTCGGGAAGATCCCCCACTTCGAGCGGACGACGAGACTCGAACTCGCGACATCCACCTTGGCAAGGTGGTGCTCTACCAACTGAGCTACGTCCGCAGGTCACCGGGTTCGCTCCGGGGTTTCGGCCCCTTCGCTCCCTGGCGACGTGTTGAACTCTAGCGGATTACCGGGCCAGCTCAAAAACGCGTTTCCGCAGCGTGCTGCCGCTCGATCACGGCCGGTCACCCGACCGTCACCGCACCGGCGCCGCCGCCCCGCCGGTCATAGACTCGCAGCCGTGCACGACCTGCTTCCCCTGGCCCGCTTCGGCGGCCTCCTCGCGACGGACCTCCGCGACGTCACCAGCGACCCTTCCGCCCTCGACTCCGCCGGCTTCTGGGCGGTGGCAGCCGACTTCGAGGGGCGGCTGGTCTGTGCGCGCTTCGGGGACATACGCCCCGACCCGGTGCCCGCGCCCGTCCCCGGGGCCTGGCGGGGTCCTGCCGTCGACCGGTGGTCCTCCTCGCTCGACCGCGCGGCCTACACGGCCGGCGTACGGCGCATCCGCGAGCACATCGCCGCCGGCGAGGTCTACCAGGCCAACCTCTGCCGGGTGATGTCCGCGCCGCTGCCCGACCCGGCCCGCGCCGACGTCGACGCCCTCACCGCCCTGCTCGCCCGCGGCAACCCGGCCCCCTATGCAGGAACGATTCGCCTGCCGGCCCACGGCGTCGAGATCGCCACCGCCTCCCCCGAGCTCTACCTGCGCCGGGCGGGCCGCCACGTCGAGTCCGGCCCCATCAAGGGCACCGGCCGTACCGCCGCCGACCTCCAGCCCAAGGACCACGCCGAGAACGTGATGATCGTGGACCTGGTCCGCAACGACCTCGGGCGGGTCTGCGCCCCCGGCTCCGTCACCGTCCCCGAGCTGTGCGCCGTGGAGGAGCACCCGGGCCTGGTCCACCTCGTCTCCACCGTCGACGGCGAGCTCGCCGACGGCGCCGGCTGGCCCGAGCTGCTCGCCGCCACCTTCCCGCCCGGCTCCGTCACCGGCGCCCCCAAGTCCTCCGCGCTGCGGATCATCGAAGCCCTGGAGACCGCCCCCCGCGGCCCCTACTGCGGCGGCATCGGCTGGGTCGACGCCGACCGCGGCACCGGCGAGCTCGCCGTCGGCATCCGCACCTTCTGGATCGACCGCCAGGCTCCCGGCGGCCCCCGGCTGCTCTTCGGTACCGGCGCGGGCATCACCTGGGGCTCCGACCCCGAGCGCGAATGGGCGGAGACCGAACTGAAGGCCGCCCGCCTGCTCCAGGTAGCGTCAGGAGCCCATGCGGTGACAGGTGCCCCTGGGTGAGCGGAGGGATCGTACGGTGAGGATCTGGCTCGACGGCGCGCTGCGGGACGCCGACAGCGCACAGGTGTCCGTGTTCGACCACGGGCTGACCGTGGGCGACGGAGTGTTCGAGACGCTGAAGGCGGAGCGGGGCAAGGCCTTCGCGCTCACCCGCCACCTGGAGCGGCTGACCCGCTCGGCCCGCGGGCTCGGGCTGCCCGACCCGGACCACGACGAGGTGCGCCGCGCCTGCGCGGCCGTCCTGGAGGCGAACCCGGTGCCGCTCGGCCGGCTGCGCATCACCTACACCGGCGGCGTCTCCCCGCTCGGCTCCGACCGCGGCGAGGCCGCCCCGACGCTGGTCGTCGCCGTCGGCGAGACCACCCGCCGGCCGGACTCCACCGCCACGATCACCGTCCCCTGGGTGCGCAACGAGCGGTCCGCCGTGACCGGCCTGAAAACCACCTCGTACGCCGAGAACGTGGTCGCGCTGGCCGCCGCCCACCGGGCCGGGGCCTCGGAGGCCCTGTTCGCGAACACCGTCGGGCAGCTCTGCGAGGGCACCGGCTCCAACGTCTTCGTCGTCCTGGACGGGGAACTGCACACCCCGCCCCTCGCGTCCGGCTGCCTCGCCGGCATCACCCGCGCCCTCGTCGTGGAGTGGGCCGGGGCCAAGGAGACGGACCTGCCCTTCGAGGCCCTCCAGCAGGCCGAGGAGGTCTTCCTGACCTCCACCCTGCGCGATGTCCAGGCCGTCCACCGCGTCGACGGGCACACGCCGTCGGCGGCGGTCCCCGGTCCGGTCACCGCCGAGGCGATGCGGATCTTCGACGCCCGCTCCGGCGAGGACCTCGACCCGTAAGACCTCCCGCCCGCCCGTAAACGGCTGTCGTACGGGCCGCGGGGAGGGGTAGAACTCGACTGATGACCACCACCCTGCGGCCGAGCGGGCCGCTTCAGCAGAGCACCGGCGGCGCGCGCTCGCGCCCGTACGAGATCCGGGTCAACAGCAGGCGCGTCGGCGCCCTGGTGGCGGCCTGTGACACGCCCTTCGGGCCGACGGTCGGCGAGATCCGGGACCTGGCCGTCGACGAGCCCGACCGCCGCCGGGGTCGGGCCACGGTGGGAGCCCTCGCCGCCGAGGAGGTCCTGCGGGGCTGGGGGTGCCGCACGGTCCGGGTGTCCGTCCCGGCGGGATCGGCGGGTGGGCTGCGCATGGCCGAGGCGCTCGGCTACGCGGAGCAGGGCCGCAACATGGTCAAGGAGCTCCCGGCGCAGCCGCCGGCTCTGGGCGGCGGAGTCACCGGCCGTCCCATGACGCAGGCCGAGTACACGGCCTGGTTCGCCGAGGCGCTGCGGGGCTACGCCGCCGACTGGACCAGCCGCGGCATGTCCGCCGAGGCCGCCCGCGCCAAGGCCGCGGCCGACCACGAACGCCAACTGCCCCAGGGCCTGGCCACCCCCGGCGTGACCCTCGCCGTGCTGGAGGCGGCGGGCGCACCCGTCGGCCACCTGTGGCTGGCGCCGAACGAGCAGGGCGCGTACGTCTACGACGTGGCCGTCGCGCCGGAGCACCGGGGCAGGGGCCACGGCCGTGCCCTGATGCTGTTCGCCGAGCGCACCGCCGTCGCCGCGGGCCACCGCCTCCTCGGACTCCACGTGTTCAGCGGCAACACGCCGGCCCTGCGGCTCTACGAGTCCCTCGGCTACCGGCCGACCGCCTTCCACTTCGCCAAGGACCTGCTCTAGCGGGCCCGGCTCCGGCGGGCGGTCCCGGCGGTCAGCTCCCCCCGGCGAGCAGCCGGTCGGCGATCTCCTCGATCCGGGCGCGCAGGCCGTCCTGGCTCTTGCCGCCGTCGAGGCGCTGGTCGCCGATCACGTACGTCGGGGTGCCGGTCACGCCGATGGCCTTGCCCTCGGCCTGGTCGGCGTCGACGATCAGGATGTGCCGGCCGTCGATCAGGGCGGTGTCGAACTCCTCCACGTCCAGGCCGAGTTCGCGTGCCACGTCCAGCAGCACGGCCTCGCCGCGCTCGGCCAGCTCCGCGGTGCGGGCCAGTACGGCCTCCGTGTACGGCCAGCCCTGTCCCTGCTCGGCGGCCTCCTCGGCGGCCTGCGCCGCCGCGAAGGCGTGCTTGTGCTTCTCCAGCGGGAAGTGGCGCAGCCGGATGTCCAGCCGGTCGCCGTAGCGGGCCCGCAGGGCGCGCACGTCGTCCAGGGCGCGGTGGCAGTCCGGGCACTGGAGTTCGCACCAGACGTCGAGGATCACGGAATCGGTCATACGGACAGTCTCCCAGCCCCCCGGCCCGGCGACCGCCGCGAGCCCTGCCCCCGGGGCGACCCGGAGATGTCCCGGAGATCGGCCCGGCGCATGGCCCGTACGACGGTGGGCGGTGCACGATGGAGGGGACGGACCGCCCGGACCTGGAGGACAGCATGCTGGCCGAGACCATATGTTCCGCGGTGTCCGCGGCCGGCCTGGGCGTCGCCGCGGTGACCGCCTGCCGCAGGCGCTTCCTGGCGGCCACCCGGATCACGGCGTACGCGCTGGTGCCGGTCGCGCTCGTGCTGACGGGCGTCGTCGCGTGGCTGTCCGACGTCGTCTTCAAGCCGACCGTCTGGATCGGCTTCGGGCTGCTCGGGCTGGCCTGGCTGCTCTTCGCCACCACCCGCGCCGTCGAGCGCCGCGGCCTCGCCAAGGGCGAGAGGGCCGCCGAGCCGGTCAAGGGCCGCCCCGCGCACCAGGCCGTCGCCCCCGGCGCCTCCACGCCGTCACCGGCCGGCCGCACTCCGGCGGCTTCGCAGCCCCCCGCGGACGACTTCTCCGACATCGAGGCGATCCTGAAGAAGCACGGGATCTGAAGCACGGGATCCCGAGCGCGGGATCGCCTGCGCGGGACCCGAAGCACGGAACGCGAGGACGGCGGGCGGATCCGCCGAGGGTCCACGAGAAGGGGTGAACCCCCGCGTGGACAAGGGCGTGTTGGGGCACGTCCGCAGGCGCCCTGCGCCATCATCGGCCCGACATGCTCGACACATCGCAGGGTGAGCCGCCGGTTCCGACGCCGGCACCGGTCCCCGCCCCCGTCGCCGAGGAGCCGCGAGGCTGTCTCTTCGCGCTCTCCCAGCCACCGCTGATGATCTTCCTCGGGGTGATCGGCACCCTACTGCTGCTGGCTGCCGTTCATGACCTGTTCCTGCTCTGACAGGGCCGCCTCCGGTCCCGCGTCGGCCTCCTTGCGACGCGCCCGGTACGCGGCCACGTGCAGCCGGTTCCCGCAGGTCCGGCTGTCGCAGTAGCGCCGCGAGCGGTTGCGCGAGAGGTCCACGAAGGCCCGCCGGCAGTCGGGGGCCTCGCAGCGGCGCAGCCGCTCCTGTTCACCGGAGACCACGATGAACGCGAGCGCCATGCCGCCATCGGCCGCCAGGTGGTCCCCCAGGGAGGCGCCCGGCGCGAAGTAGTGGACGTGCCAGTCGTAGCCGTCGTGGTCGGTCAGCTGCGGGGTGGTACCGGCCGTGGCGACCAGCTCGTTGATCAACTGGGATGCGGCGCGCGCGGTGGGCGCCGCGAAGACCTGGGCGAACTTGCCGCGTACCGTCCGCACCCCGGCGAGGTCGCGGGCGCCGAGCTCGCCGACGTCGCTGATCTCGTACTCGCGGACGAAGGCGCGCAGCGAGCCGATGTCCGCCAGCCCGTCGGGCTGGTCCGCCTCGGCCGCGGTGTTCACCAGCGCGACGACGACGTCGAGCGCGCGACGGGTGTCGTGGGGAATCTGCACGGGGGTCGCTCCCTGGGGCCGGGCCTGCGGCGACGGTTCCATGCCGCCGGTGGGGGCCGACTCTAGCTCCCCGGCCACTGCCGGGACGTGGCCCCGCCCCGAAAACCGCACCGGCGCCGTCCTCGCAGGTGGCTCCCGCGAGAACAGCGCCGCTGCTTGCCGTATGTGGTGGTCCGGCCCACACCGTCGCCCCGAGTCGGACGGTGTCGGGCTGGGGTGGGCCTGGCTCAGCTTTCGGCCAGGATGTGGGAGAGCTCCTTGTCGAGGTCGAAATGCCGGTGCTCGGTCCCGGGGGGAACCGCGGCGTCCGTCCGCTTGAGGAACGATTCGAGTGCTCGTGCGGGTGCTTCGAGCAGCGCTTCTCCCTCCGGTGAGCTCAGGGCGATGCAGACGACGCCCTGACCGTGGCTGCGGGACGGCCAGACGCGGACGTCTCCGGTTCCGGTGGGCCGGTGCAGGCCCTCGGCGAGGAGATCACGGGCGAATACCCATTCGACCGTCTCCTCGGCGCCGGTGTGGAAGGTGGCGTGCACGGCGTAGGGGTCGGCCGTGTCATACCGCAGGCCCGCGGGAACAGGCAGTGAAGACTCGCTCGACACAACGAGGCGCAGGTGCAGCTCGCAGCTGACCGTGGTGTTCATAAGCGCCAGGGCCTTTCGCTCAGTGTGCGCTCGGGGATTCGCACGTCGGCGAAATCGACATGCCACCTACGGTGCCGTTGTAAACCCCTCTGACCGTTTTGCGGACCTCTGGGTCCCTCGGACGGCGGATCCGAACGGCCTTTCACGTGTGCTTCAGGCTCCGGTAGATTCGGCCTCATGAATACGGGGAGTGACCACGGGGCCCACGAGCCCGCAGGCGACCAGAGCACCGAGCACGCCGAGGAACACGAGCTGCACGTGTCGAAGGCGCCCGATTTCATCAAGAGGCGCCGCACCCTGCACCTGAGCTGGCAGGTCGGCGTGTTCGTCGTGGGACTCGCCGTCATCGGCGCCGGTGTGGCCATGCTCGTGCTGCCGGGCCCCGGCTGGGTCGCGATCTTCGCCGGCCTGGCGATCTGGGCCACCGAGTTCGCCTGGGCGCACCTCGTGCTGCGCTGGACCAAGCGCAAGGTCACCGAGGCCGCCAAGAAGGCCCTCGACCCGAAGGTCCGCCGCCGCAACATCATCCTGACCACCGCCGGCCTCGTGATCGCGGGCGCACTGATCGGCTTCTACGTGTGGAAGTACGGCCTCACGATGCCCTGGAACCTCAAGGACCAGTGATGCCCCCCCGAGGGTGGTCCTGGAGCACCGCTGACATGGGGTAATGTTTGCGGTGCGTCCGGGCGATTAGCTCAGTGGGAGAGCACTTCGTTCACACCGAAGGGGTCACTGGTTCGAACCCAGTATCGCCCACCCGGACCAAGGGCCCGGAGACTTCTCGAAGTCTCCGGGCCCTTGGCGTTCCCGCCCCCGCAGGGGCCTCAGCGCAGGCGTCCGAGGGCCGCCCGCAGCCGCCGCGCATCGCGCAGCCGCTTCTCGTACGTGGCCCCCACCAGCAGGAGCAGCAGCCCGGCCAGCGCCGGCGGCAGCCAACGCGGCAGCGCGCCGACCACCTGGACCACGTACGGGGCCAGCTCGTGCACCGCCACCGCGGCCAGGGCCGCGCCTCCGAGCACCAGCGGGGCCTGGAGCCGCCGGTGCGCGCCCGCCAGTGTCACGCCCAGCGCCGCACCGCCGAGCAGCAGCGGCCTCAGCCAGTGCGGATCGCCCCAGAGCGCGGCCAGGCTCGGCAGCAGCGTCGCGGCCAGTCCCGGCCCGTACGCGGTCCACGAAGAGGCCTGCGGATCCCGCCGGCGGCGCAGGTAGCCCACGGCGAGCGCCGGCAAGGTCACCGGCAGGGCGTAAGCCTCCGGTACGGCCACACCGGACGCCGCCAGCCGGATCCAGGCCGCCGCCACTCCCAGCACCCCGGCCGCCCAGCCCAGCGAGCGGCGCTCCTCCCGCACCGCCGCGCCCGCGCAGACCACCCCGGCCAGCGCGCACACCAGCGCCGACAGCGGCCGGGCCGGCCCCGCCGAGCCCGCCAAGAGCAGCGCCCCCAGACCGACCGCCCCCGCAGTGACCTCGGCCGGAACCCGCACGACCCCCAGCCGCGGACCGAGGGCCGCGACCGTCGCCGGGACGACCAGCAGGGGCAGCGCCCACCAGGCCGGCGCGAGCCCCCAGAGCGCGCTCAGCGCCGCCACCGTCGCCCCCGCGTACCCGACGGCCAGCCCCGCCCCGCAGGCCCGCACACGGCCCGCAGCGGCTCCGTACGCCGCCGCTGCCGCGCCGCCCGCGCTCAACAGGCCGAACACCGCCACGGTGGCGGTACGCCCGTCCAGTGCGGCCACCGACACGTCCACGGCCCCGACCAGGGCGCAGACCCCGGCCGCGACCCCGGGCCCGCCCGACACCCGCAGCGCGCCCACACCGGCGGCCGCCGTCACCGCCAGCTGCGCCGCGAGCACCACCGCCACCGGCAGCCCGAGGAACATCGGCGCGGTGAACAGCCCGGCCCAGCCGCACACCACCGCGACCACCGCCGGCTCCCGGTACGGCAGCGCCCGCGCCGCCGCCCAGCCGGCCGCCGCGGCGACCAGCAGGGCCACCGCCGCGGCCGGGCCCGGCCCCCACGGCTGGGGCACCGGCGTGGTCGCCGCCCACACCTCGCGCAACACCTCCGCCCGGGAGGCCAGGCGCAGCGCCGCCGCGGACAGCGCCCAGAGCACGACCAGGGCCGCCACCCCCGCCCCCGCCCGGGTGAGGCCCCGCCGGACCGCCGCCGGCAGCCCGCTCGCGGCTCCCACCGCCGGCAGCGGCAGCGCGAGCAGCAGGAGGGCCACCACCGCCCAGTCCGGAGCCAGCTCCGGCCGCAGCGTCCCGCCGGCCGCCGCCACCGCCGCCAGGCCGCCCGCCAGTGCGGCGCCCGACGCCGAGGGCTCCCGCCAGGCCACCGCGACCCCCAGCACGGCGCAGCCCGCCAGCAGCGTCGCCGGACCCGCCGCCGCGCCCGCCGAGAGCGCCCCGGGCAGGCCCGAAAGGCCGGTCAGCAGCGCCCCCGCCCCGAGCGCCGCGGCCGGCACCCAGGCCAATCGGACCAGCCGGACCAGCCGGACCAGCCGGGACCCGGCGGCCGCGAGCGCGAGGGCCGCGTCCAGCGCCGCCGTCACCAGCAGCGCCCAGCCGAGCCCCACCCCGCCAGCGCCGGAGGCCTCCGCGGCCAGCGGCAGCGGGAGCTGCGCGGCCAGGACCGCCGCCGGCCAGGGCAGGACCAGCTTCGCCGCCGCCCGGCCGTACCCGGCCCACAGCGCAGCCAGCACCGCGGCCGCGCCTGCGGCGTAGGCCGTGCCGTCCGCGTCCGGCACGCCGACCGCGTACACCGCGTACGCGTCCAGCACCGTCAGCAGCAGTCCCACGGCCGCCACCGACTCCGCCGTGGACCGCAGCCCGCGGCGCAGCAGCAGCGCGGGCGCACCAAGCGCCCCCGCGGTCACCAGCGCCAGGACGGCCGAGCGCCCGGCGATCCCCAGCGAGCCCCAGCTGAGCAGCGTGAACGCCAGCGCCGCCACCGCCAGCAGCACCGCGCCCAGGGTCAGCAGCACGTTCTGCGCGCCCGGGGCCGAGGCCTCCTTCGGGCGCGCGGGCGCAGGAGCGGGCGCGGGCCATCCGGCCGGCACCGGCAGCCGCAGCAGCCACTCCCGGCGCGCGAGCAAGTACGAGCGGCGGTGGTCGAGTTGGGCCAGCTCCCGGTCGATGAGCGCCAACTCCTCGGCGGGCGGCAGCGGCATGTCGGGCGGCCGGGGCATGTCGGGTGGTGGAGGTGCCATGCCCGGAGTGTGGCCCCGCTCACGCCCGCGGGGCCATGGGGGTCCGTACTCAGATCCGCCCTGAGTACCCGCGGAAGCGGGGGAGTAGGGCGTACCGGGGGCCGCGGCGGGCCAGACTGGAGGCATGCACCGCTGGAGCCGCTACCGCTTCCGCAGCGTGTGGGACCTCGACGCCCCGCCCGCACGTGTCTACTCCGTACTGGAGCAGGCCGGCCAGTACCCGCGCTGGTGGCCGCAGGTCCGCCGGGCCGAGGCGATCGACGGGCGCAGCAGCGCCCTGTGCATCCGCTCCGTGTTCCCCTACGAGATCCGGATGACCGCCACCCGACTGCTGAGCGATCCCGCGCGGGGCGTCCTGGAGGCGGCCCTGCACGGCGACATCGAGGGCTGGGCGCGGTGGACCGTACGCCCGCGCCGGGGCCCCGGCGGTGAGGGCACGCGGGCGCTGTACGAGCAGGAGGTCGAAGTGCGCCGGCCGCTGCTGCGGACGCTGGCGCTGCCCGTACGGCCCGTCTTCAGGCTCAACCACGCCCTGATGATGCGGGCCGGGCGCAACGCCCTCGCGGCGCATCTGGCGGCCCCGCCGGAAGCGGTTTGAACCAGACCCGGTGCCTCTTGTATTGTTCAGTCCGTTCCCGGGCGATTAGCTCAGCGGGAGAGCACTTCGTTCACACCGAAGGGGTCACTGGTTCGATCCCAGTATCGCCCACCGGGACAGGCCGGTCCGTCATCGACGGACCGGCCTTCCGCATTCCCGGGACCGTTCCCCGGAGACCGTTCCCCGGAGACCGTTCCCCGGGACCGTCCTCACGCCGCCGCCGACACCTCCGGCCGCAGCGGCCAGTGCGGATCCACCGCCTCCGGCGTGCCCTGGCGGGCGAACCACGCCTGCAGGCCGCGCGCCTGCGCCGCATGCCACACCGCCTGCAGGGTGTGCAGTTCGGCCGGGGTCAGCCGCTCCAGGCGGCCCGCGAACCGGCGCCCCACCGCCCGTACGACCTCCAGGGAGGCCAGCGCGTCCACGGCCGCGTCATGCGCGCCCTCCAGCTCTATCCCGTAGTGCGCGCACAGGTCCGTCAGCGTGCGGCGGCCCTTGCGGTACCGGTCCAGGTGCTTGTCGAGCACCCGCGGGTCCAGCACCGTCAAAGGCCGGTTGTCCAGGTACCGGGCCAGGGTCGAGGCCCGGTGGCGCCGCAACTCCCGGTCCAGCAGCGTCAGATCGAAGGGCGCGTTCATCACCACCACCGGCCGCCCCGCCACCTGCTGTTCCCCGAGCGCACGTGCTATCTCCTCCATGACCGGCGCGGGCCACCGCCCGTTGCGCTGCAGGTGGTCGTCGGTCAGACCGTGCACCTCCGTGGCCTCCGGGGGCACGGGGACACCCGGATTGACCAGCCAGCGGGTGGAGCGGACCCGGCCGCCCGCACACTCCTGCACGACGAGAGCGGCGGACACGATCCGGTCCTGCTCCACGTCCACCCCGGTCGTCTCCGTGTCGAATGCGGCCAGCGGTCCCTCGTACCAGCGCGTCATGGCGAACTCCTCGTCCCCGATCGGCAGATGGGCGCGCACCGATCACGCCGCCCTTGCCCGAGTCGGTGATACCCGGCCTGTTTGCGCCGTACGCCGTTTGCGGCCCCTCCGGTACGGAGACAACTTCCCTGGGGGGCCGTGCACATGACCGGTCGTCAACCCCGCCCCCTCCCATCCCCCCTCACACGGCAAGCCCGGAAGGCAAGGGGAGCCGGCCATGGCGCTCGCGCAGCCCGAACCGGGCGGGGTGCTGCAGGGGCGGATCGATCCGCGGAGCGATCCGCGGAGCGGACTGCTGCGCGGCACACTCGCCACCACCGCCTGCATGGAGACCCTCCAGGTGGGCTACCTCCACGCCGTCGCGGCCGCGGCCGGCTGCTCGCTCTCCCAGCCCTTCCCGGACAACGGGATCGACTGGCAGGTCAGCCATGGCGCGCCCGAACACGTCGTCGACGACGAGGTCACCATCAAGGTGCAGTTGAAGGCGACCTACCAGGTCGCGCCGCGACCGCCGGGGCCCACCTTCGCCTTCACCCTCGACAACGAGCACCTGGTGAAGCTGGCCCGCACCCCGGTCGCCGTCCACAAGATCCTCGTCGTGATGCTCGTCCCGCGCGAGCGCGACCAGTGGCTGTCCGCCGGGCACGACCGGCTCGACCTGCGGCACTGCTGCTACTGGACCAACCTCGCCGGACACCCCGTGACCGGCCGGCGCCGGACCACCGTACGGATCCCCACCACGCGGATCTTCGACGACCGTGCGCTGTGCGAGATCATGACCCGGGTCGGGTCGGGAGGGACACCCTGATGCACTGGCACGCACCGCACCTCGAACCGCTGTCGTCCCCTTCGGAGTACGCGGACTTCGCGGAGTCGGGGACGCCCGACCCCCTGCACGTCGACCCGGCCGTACTGGGCGCGCTGCTGCACCGGCACGGCTGGCAGCGCCGGGGCGGGGCAGCCGGCCGCTACGGGCGCTGGACACCGCCCGGCCGCCCGGGCACGAGCCTCCTCGTCCCCGAGAGCCGGACCTTCCCCGACTGCACCGACCTGCTGGAGGAGGCCCTCACCGCGCTGTCGCACAGCGGGCTGCCCTCGGCGCGGGAGGTGCTCTACGGACTGAGCGTGCCCAGCGACGAGATCCGCTGGGAGCGGCAGATCCCGCAGGGCCCCGAAGGGCTGTACGGGCCCCGGGGCGAGGCCGCCTGGACGGTGCAGGAGCAGCTGCGCTCGGCCGCCCGGCAGCTCCTGCTGGCCGGAGCCCTCGCCGACCGGGCACGGGCCGGCTACTACGGGGCACGGCACCGCGCCCAGGCCGAGCGGAGCCTGGACGGGGTCCTGGTGGGCCCGGCCCCCGGCGGCCGCCGGCTCACCGCGTACGTCCCGGTGGACGGGGGGCGGGGGACCGTGACGCGGCTGCACCACGCCCTGCACGCGGCGCGCGAAGCCGTGGACTACCGGCGCGCCACCGGCGGCATGGAGGCCTTCGACGCCGCTGTGGGGGCGGGGGTCAGCCGGGAGCTCGCCGATGCGTTGATCTCGCTGGTGCGCGGCTCGGAGGGAGCCCGGATCGCGCTCGCCTGGGCGCCCGCCGCCGGGGTTCCGGCGGGGTGCGCGGCCCGGCCGGAGCCGGTGGAGTTCTCCCCCGGGGACCTGCCGGTGCTCCGGGAGGCGGCGGCCCGCTACACCCGCGACGAGCCGGCGGTCCCGGTGCGGGTGGCGGGAGCGGTGGTCCGCATGCGCAGGTCCGCGCCGGGGGGCGGCGGGACCGTACGGCTGCGGGTGCTGGCGGGCGCGGAGGTCCCCTACGTACGGGCGGTGCTCGACGAGGAGGCGTACCGGGTGGCGGGCCACGCCCACCTGGTGGGCCTGCCGATCCGGATCAGCGGCCGGCTGCAGCGCCGCGGCGGCTTCCGGCGGCTGACGGAAGCCGCCGATGTCACGCCCGTCCCCCTCGACGAGGTGGAACGCGACCGCCTCATGAAGTCCCTGGACGAGTCCCTCGACCCCAGGGACGTCCTGCCGTCCGACGACTAGAGGGCCCCTGCTCGTCCTCAGTCCTCCGCGGCGCGCGTGAACGAGGCCATCACCAGGCCGGGGGCGGGGGAGAAGTCCTCGCCGCGGGTGAAGCCGAGGCGTTCGTACAAGGTGACCGCCGGGGTGTTCGCCGCGCCCGTCGTGACGGTGATCCGGCGGCCTGGCAGGGCTTCGGTCAGCAGGTGGCGCAGCAGGAGCGAGGCGACGCCCCGGCGGAACCAGGCCGGGTCCACGCACAGCCGGTCCAGGCACACGCTGCCGCCCGGCTCGTCCTCCCAGGCGAGGAAGCCGGCGAGCTCCCCGCCCGCCGCGACGGCCCCCCGCCAGTGCAGCGGCCGCCTCCGCAGCTCCGCGAGGCTCTCGCGCAGGGCCGGGATGCCGTCGAAGCCGATCAGCTGCGCCTCCACCGCGTACGCGGCCCGGCCGATCCGGTGCACCGCGGTGGCGGTCGCGTCGTCGGCGAGGTCCAGCGGGCGGACGGGCAGGCTCGACATACGGGGAGGTCCCTTCGGGCAGCGGGCGAAGAGCCCACCGTACCGGCGGGCGATAACCGTTTAGCGGCGCAGCCACTCGGCTCGGTACGATTCAGGCGCGCAGCGTTCGCTCGCGCATTCCTCCCTCGGCTCACGCCGGGAGGTGCCCCCAGAGTCAGGAGAGACCGGTGTCAGACGTCCGTGTGATCATCCAACGCGATTCCGAGCGGGACGAGCGCGTGGTGGCCACGGGCACTACGGCGGCCGAGCTCTTCGCCGGCGAGCGCACCGTCGTCGCCGCGCGGGTGGCGGGCGAGCTCAAGGACCTCGCCTACGCCGTGCAGGACGGCGAGACCGTCGAGCCGGTGGAGATCTCCTCCGAGGACGGCCTGAACATCCTGCGCCACTCGACCGCGCACGTCATGGCGCAGGCCGTGCAGGAGCTGTTCCCCGAGGCCAAGCTGGGCATCGGCCCGCCGGTCCGGGACGGCTTCTACTACGACTTCGACGTCGCCAAGCCCTTCACCCCCGATGACCTCAAGGCCATCGAGAAGAAGATGCAGGAGATCCAGAAGCGCGGCCAGCGCTTCTCGCGCCGCGTCGTCACCGACGAGGCCGCCCGCGAGGAGCTCGCGGACGAGCCGTACAAGCTGGAGCTCATCGGCATCAAGGGCTCCGCCTCCACCGACGACGGGGCGAACGTCGAGGTGGGCGGCGGTGAGCTGACCATCTACGACAACCTCGACGCGAAGACCGGCGAGCTGTGCTGGAAGGACCTCTGCCGCGGCCCCCACCTGCCCACCACCCGCACCATCCCGGCCTTCAAGCTGATGCGCAACGCCGCCGCCTACTGGCGCGGCAGCGAGAAGAACCCGATGCTCCAGCGCATCTACGGCACCGCGTGGCCCTCGAAGGAGGAGCTGAAGGCGCACCTCGACTTCCTCGCCGAGGCCGAGAAGCGCGACCACCGCAAGCTCGGCAACGAGCTGGACCTCTTCTCCATCCCGGACGAGATCGGCTCCGGCCTCGCCGTCTTCCACCCGCGCGGCGGCATCATCCGCCGGACCATGGAGGACTACTCGCGCCGCCGGCACGAGGAGGAGGGCTACGAGTTCGTCTACTCCCCGCACGCCACCAAGGGCACCCTCTTCGAGAAGAGCGGCCACCTGGACTGGTACGCGGAGGGCATGTACCCCCCCATGCAGCTCGACGGTGGTACCGACTACTACCTCAAGCCCATGAACTGCCCGATGCACAACCTGATCTTCGACGCGCGCGGCCGCTCCTACCGCGAACTGCCGCTGCGCCTGTTCGAGTTCGGCACCGTGTACCGGTACGAGAAGTCGGGCGTGGTGCACGGCCTGACCCGGGCCCGGGGCTTCACCCAGGACGACGCGCACATCTACTGCACCCGTGAGCAGATGGCCGAGGAGCTCGACCGCACCCTCACCTTCGTGCTGAACCTGCTGCGCGACTACGGTCTGACCGACTTCTACCTGGAGCTGTCCACCAAGGACCCGGAGAAGTTCGTCGGCTCGGACGAGGTCTGGGAGGAGGCCACCGCGGTCCTCCAGCAGGTGGCCGAGAAGCAGGGCCTCCCGCTGACCCCCGACCCGGGCGGTGCGGCGTTCTACGGCCCGAAGATCTCGGTGCAGGCGCGCGACGCCATCGGCCGCACCTGGCAGATGTCGACCGTCCAGCTGGACTTCAACCTGCCGGAGCGGTTCAACCTGGAGTACACCGCGCCCGACGGCTCGCGCCAGCGCCCGGTCATGATCCACCGTGCGCTGTTCGGCTCCATCGAGCGGTTCTTCGCGGTGTTGCTGGAGCACTACGCGGGCGCCATGCCGCCGTGGCTGGCCCCGGTCCAGGCGGTCGGCATCCCGATCGGCGACGGCCACGTGGAGTACCTGCAGGAGTTCGCCGCCGAGGCGAAGAAGAAGGGCCTGCGGGTCGAGGTGGACGCCTCCTCCGACCGCATGCAGAAGAAGATCAGGAACCACCAGAAGCTCAAGGTGCCGTTCATGATCATCGTCGGTGACGAGGACATGGCCGCGGGCACCGTCTCCTTCCGCTACCGCGACGGTTCGCAGGAGAACGGCATCCCCAAGGACGAGGCGCTGGCCAAGCTGGCCAAGGTCGTCGAGGACCGCGTCCAGGTCTGACGTCGGGCGCGTCCGACGCGTCAGGCGCGTACGGCACTCATGAAGGGGCCCCCGGGAAGCCACCGCTTCCCGGGGGCCCCTCCTCGTCCTCCCGGCGGAAGACGTGGAGCAGCCACGAGGAGAACGAGCCCGTCACCGCGCCCAGCAGGGCCAGCCCGCACAGCATCAGACCGCTCGCGATCAACCGGCCCATCGGGGTCACCGGGGTCACGTCGCCGTAGCCCACGGTCGTCAGCGTCTCGCACACCCACCACACCGCGTCCCCGAAGGTGCGGATCGATCCGCCCGGGGCCCGCCGCTCGTGCTGGTAGACGCCGAGCGCCCCCGCGAAGCCGATCAGCAGGGCCGAGAGCCCGGCGTACGTGATCACCCGGGCGTACAGGCCTCGGCGCGGGCGGTCCATCCGCGCTTGGACCGCGTCGTGCAGTTTGACCACGCGCAGCGGGCGCAGCAGCGGCAGGACCAGGACGAGGGTGTCCAGCGCGTGGCGGCGGACGAAGCGCAGCGGTGGCAGCGGGCTCAGGACCATGCGCACCACGTAGTCGCACAAGAAGCACAGCCACGTCACCAGGACCAGGAGGAGGGCGGTCTCCCGCCAGATCCGGGCCGAGTCGGGAGCGAGCACGCGGACCGCGTACGCCGCGAGGAAGACCAGGGAGGCGCAGAGCAGGGGCAGCTCGCTGCGGCGCTCCCACGCGCGGTCCCGGGTCTCGGCGGTGTCGTCCATGGGCCCAGCATCGCGCCCGCGGAGCCGGTCCTTGCCCCGGCGACACGCCCGGCCAGGGCAAGGTCATATGCTGCATCCCATGACGACTGAGCCGGAGCAGCAGGTCGGTGTGGGCACGCAGGACGCGTTCCAGCGTCTGTGGACGCCCCACCGGATGGCGTACATCCAGGGGGAGAACAAGCCGAGCGGCCCGGAGGCCGGGGACGGCTGTCCCTTCTGCGGAATTCCGGAGATGTCCGATCAGGACGGCCTGATCGTGGCACGGGGCCGGCACGTGTACGCCGTGCTCAACCTGTACCCGTACAACGGCGGCCACCTCATGGTCGTCCCGTACCGGCACGTCGCCGACTACACGGACCTGGACGCCGCCGAGACCGCCGAGCTCGCCGATCTCACCAAGCGGGCGATGGTCGCGCTGCGCAAGGCGTCCGGTGCGCACGGGTTCAACATCGGCATGAACCAGGGGGCGGCCGCCGGAGCCGGCATCGCCGCGCACCTGCACCAGCACATCGTGCCCCGCTGGGGCGGGGACACGAACTTCATGCCGGTCGTCGGCCACACCAAGGTGCTGCCGCAACTCCTCGCGGACACCCGGCAGATGCTCGCGGAGGCCTGGCCCCAGGGCTGACCTGCCCTGCGTGTCGGCGACCTGCCCTGCGCGTCGCCGACCAGGCCGGCGCGTCGTAAACCAGCCCTACGCGTCGTAGACGTCCGCCTTGCGGGGTGCGGCGTCCTGGACGAGTCCGCTGACGATCATCGAGCGGTTGGAGAAGCGCTCGGTGTCCACGCCGTTCTCCTCCAGGACCCGCATCGCGGCGGTGTGCACCGCCCGCAGGACCGGGGTCGCGGCACGCAGCGCGTCGTCGGCCATGAAGCGGTGCCGCCACGGCTGGCCGGCCCAGGCGTGCCGCAGCCCGAAGGGCTCCGGCAGGATCAGCTTGCCGCCGAGGAAGTCCAGGATCGGCGGGTACCAGGTCAGCGGGGCCCGGACGGCGAGGCGGACCACCTCCTGCGCGTCCACCAGCGGCAGCGGGCGCTCGACGGTCTCCCAGAACCGGAACGACTTCGGCACCTCGACCTTCGGCGCCTCCGACTTGGTGGTGAACAGGCCGTGCACGGGGCCGAGCGCGTGCCCGGTCACCTCCACCCGCAGGGTCTTGTAGAGCACGGTGACCGTCACCAGCATCGTGATGACGAGCTGGCCGTCCCACAGCGGGTACTGGATGCCGAGGTAGTGCCGGTTGCCGCCGCTGAACTGCTGCTCGTTGCAGATGCGGGTGATCTCGTGCGGCTTCACCAGGAAGGTGTCGACGTCCTCACCGGTGGGACGGGCCACCTCCTTGGCGCCCTCGCCGATCGGCGTGACGATCCAGTGCTGTATCGAGGCCGGCGGCAGTCCGCCGGTGTGCAGGGGGCCGCGCTCCAGCTTGCGCAGCTCGCTGTCGACGGCCCGTATGACGTCCCAGCTGCGGAAGGGGTGGATCTCCGCGCCCTCGGTCCGGGGGACCAGCTCCTCGGCGAGCTGCCAGCTGCCCCAGCGGGTGCCCATGCCGAGGATGCCCTTGGGGCCGGCGTAGAAGACGGAATTGCTGCGGTCCTCGGCGGTGAGCTTGGCCAGGGAGTGGCGCAGGTCCTCGCGGGCCTTCTCGTCGGGGTTGCCGGGCACCGCCTCGGGGATCTTGGCGCCGATGCCGCCGCCGGACAGCAGTCCGTCCCAGCGTGAGCGCATGTCGGCCGCGGTGCGCTCGCACAGGCGGCGGGCGAGGAACCACCCGAGGGCCGGCGCGATGATCATGCCGCGCAGGTAGATGCCGAGGAAGCCGGTGAACGGCAGCCGGAACATCAGGACCGCCGCGAGGACGCCGACGCCCACGAGCAGGGCGGTGCCCACCCAGGAGCGCTTGCCGTCCTTGGCGGACAGGGACTTGCGGAGCTGGAACAGGCCCAGCCACAGCAGCAGTCCCGGCAGGAAGAGCACGCCGCAGACCAGCACGATCAGGCGCAGCTTGCGGTCGCGTTCCTTGCGCAGGCGGGTGGCGGCGAGGCAGTGCTCCACGACGGTCTGCGGGTCGGCGCCGAAGGACTGGATGAGCGGTTTGCGGCCGGGGGCGAGGGTGCGGGCCTCGACGGCACGGCAGAAGGCCTCGCCCAGGTTGGGCTCGAAGAGGGAGATCTTCGGGGGCTTGACCGTGGACTCGTGGTACTCGTTGTTGGCCTTGAGGAGGGAGGACAGCTGGCTGTCCTTGCCGCCGTCCCGGTACGCGGCCGAGGCGAGGGCGTTGGTCGCCGCGGTCTGGCCGCCGCCGCCCTGGAGCGGAATCTGTGCCCCGGGACTGAAGTCGAATCCGTCGTCCGCCACCGCTGCCCCCATCGCCGAGCGTTGCGCTCTACTGTTCTTGCGCTCGTGTGCTCTTGTGCCGTGCTCTTTGCCGCTTTATCGCCTTACCCCGCTGATGAGCCTATCGGCGGACGGCGCCCCGTGGTGACGGGACAGGGAAATGCCGCCCACCGCACGCGGTCGATGGGCGGCTGATCCGATGCCCTGTCAGTCAGCTTCCCTTCTCCGCCTGTTCGCGCACCTTGTCGGCGATCTGCGGCGGCATGGGCTCGTGGCGGGCGTACGCCCGCATGAACCGGCCCGTGCCGTGCGAGACGGAGCGCAACTCGACGGCGTAGCGGCCGATCTCGATCTCGGGGATCTCGGCACGGACCTGTGTACGGCCCGCGCCCGCCTGTTCGGTGCCGACGACCCGGCCGCGGCGGCCCGCGAGGTCGCTCATGACGGGCCCGACGTACTCGTCGGGGACGAGGACGGCCAGTTCGGCGACCGGTTCGAGGAGGTGGATGCGGGCCTCGGCGGCGGCCTCGCGCAGGGCGAGGGCGCCGGCGGTCTGGAAGGCGGCGTCGGAGGAGTCCACCGAGTGCGCCTTCCCGTCGACGAGGGTGACGCGCACGTCGACCAGCGGGTAGCCGGCCGCGACCCCGCGGGCGGCCTGGGCCCGTACGCCCTTCTCGACGGACGGGATGAACTGGCGGGGCACGGCGCCGCCGACGACCTTGTCGACGAACTCGATGCCGCTGCCGGGCGGGAGCGGCTCGACCTCGATCTCGCAGATGGCGAACTGGCCGTGTCCGCCGGACTGTTTGACGTGCCGGCCGCGTCCGGCGGCCTTGGCGCCGAAGGTCTCGCGCAGGCTCACCTTGTGCGGGACGGGGTCGACCTGGACGCCGTAACGGGTGCGCAGCCGTTCCAGGGCCACGTCCTGGTGGGCCTCGCCCAGGCACCACAGGACGACCTGGTGGGTGTCCGGGTTCTGCTCCAGCCGCATCGTGGGGTCCTCGGCGACGAGCCGGGCCAGGCCCTGGGAGAGCTTGTCCTCGTCGGCCTTGCTGTGGGCCTCGATGGCGAGGGGCAGCAGCGGGTCGGGCATCTGCCAGGGCTGCATCAGCAGGGGACGGTCCTTGGCGGAAAGGGTGTCGCCGGTCTCGGCGCGGCCGAGTTTTGCCACGCAGGCGAGGTCGCCGGCGATGGCGTGGGTCAGGGTGCGCTGCTGTTTGCCGAAGGGGGAGGTGAGAGAGCCGATCCGTTCGTCGACGTCGTGGTCCTCGTGCCCGCGGTCGGCCAGCCCGTGGCCACTGACGTGCACGGTCTGCTCGGGCCGCAGGGTGCCGGAGAAGACGCGGACGAGGGAGATGCGGCCCACGTACGGGTCGGAGGCGGTCTTGACGACCTCGGCGACCAGGGGGCCCTGGGGATCGCAGGTCACGGCGGGGCGCTCCGCGCCGTCCGGGGTGGTGACGGCGACGGGGGCCCGCTCCGCGGGGGTCGGGAAGCCACCGGTGATCAGTTCCAGCAGTTCGACGGTGCCGAGCCCCTGGCGGGCGCCCTCGGCGGCCGGGGCGGCCATCAGGACGGGGTGGAAGGTCCCCCGGGCCACGGCGCGCTCCAGGTCGTCCACGAGGGTCTTGACGTCGATCTCCTCGCCGCCGAGGTAGCGGTCCATGAGGCTCTCGTCCTCGCTCTCGGCGATGATCCCCTCGATCAGGCGGGCGCGGGCCTCGGTGATCCGGGCGAGCTCCTCGGGGTCCGGGTCGCGCTCGACCCGCTCCCCGGAGTCGTACGCGTACACGCGCTGCGAGAGCAGGCCGACGAGGCCGGTGACGGGGGCGTGCCCGTCGGGGCCGGGGGGCCCGTAGAGGGGGAGGTAGAGCGGGATGACGGCGTCGGGGTCCTCGGCGCCGAAGATCTCGCCGCAGACCGAGGTCATCTGCTCGTAGTCGGCCCGGGCTGCCTCCAAATGGGTGACGACGATGGCCCGGGGCATGCCGACGGCCTCGCACTCGTCCCAGAGCATGCGGGTGGCGCCGTCGATGCCGTCCGACGAGGAGACGACGAAAAGGGCCGCGTCCGCGGCGCGCAGACCGGCCCTGAGCTCTCCGACGAAGTCGGCGTATCCGGGGGTGTCCAAGAGGTTGATCTTGATTCCGGCCCATTCGACGGGGACGAGGGACAGCTGTACGGATCGCTGCTGCCGGTGTTCGATCTCGTCGTGGTCCGAGACGGTGGCGCCGTCCTCGACCCGGCCGGCCCGGTTGATGGCTCCGGCGGTCAGGGCCAGGGCCTCGACCAGCGTGGTCTTCCCGGATCCGGTGTGGCCGACCAGCACGACGTTCCGTACGGACGAGGGGCGGTCGGCCGCCAGTGCCCTGCCGGCGGCTCCGGCTTGGTGTGATGTGGCTCCCATGGTGCTCGTGCCTCCCGGTGTGGCGGTGAGGAGGTTGATCGGGGTCCTTCGAGCTTTGCACTGCCGTCACACTGCGTCCATACGGAGTACCCCGCGGCGGGAGAAAGAGCGGCCCGGCGGGTCCTGCGCAGGCGCCCCTGCCGGCCGTGGAGCGCGTGTCCGCCGCCTCTCCGGCGGTGGTCCGGCGTTTGTCCGGCGCGAACCGTGGGTGCGCGGCATGGCGGACCGGGGCGCTGGCTACGATGGGCCAGCCGGTGGCCGATGGGGCCGTACGGCCCAGCGACCCTCCGGGAAGGCCATGCTGAACAAGTACGCGCGTGCATTCTTCACGCGTGTTCTCACGCCATTCGCCGCATTTCTGCTCCGGCGGGGGGTGAGCCCGGACGCCGTCACCCTCATCGGCACCGCCGGAGTGGTGGCGGGAGCGCTGGTCTTCTTCCCGCGGGGGGAGTTCTTCTGGGGCACGATCACCATCACCCTCTTCGTGTTCTCCGACCTGGTGGACGGGAACATGGCCCGCCAGGCCGGCACCTCCAGCCGCTGGGGCGCCTTCCTCGACTCCACCCTCGACCGGGTGGCCGACGCGGCGATCTTCGGTGGACTCGCGCTGTGGTACGCGGGCTCCGGGCACGACAACGTGCTGTGCGCGGTGTCGATCTTCTGCCTCGCCAGCGGCCAGGTGGTCTCGTACACCAAGGCCCGCGGCGAGTCGATCGGGCTGCCGGTGGCCGTCAACGGGCTGGTCGAGCGCGCCGAGCGGCTGGTGATCTCGCTGGTCGCGGCCGGTCTCTCCGGTCTGCAGACCTTCGGGGTGCCCTCGTGGATCGGGGTGCTGCTGCCGATCGCGCTGTGGATCGTTGCGGCCGGCTCGCTGGTCACCCTGATCCAGCGGGTGGTCACCGTACGCCGCGAGGCGGCGGAGGCGGATGCCGCGGCGTCGGCCTCCGAAGCGGGCGCGGCCTGATGGGCCGGATGCAGGACAAGCTGGTCGACGGGCTGTACGGGCTCGGCTGGGCCGGGGTGAAGAAGCTGCCCGAACCGGCCGCGGTGGCCCTCGGCCGGCGGATCGCCGACTACGCGTGGAAGCGGCGCGGCAAGAGCGTCCTGCGGCTGGAGTCGAACCTGGCCCGGGTGGTGCCCCAGGCGGGCCCGGAGCAGCTGCGGGAGCTGTCGCGGGCCGGCATGCGCTCGTACATGCGCTACTGGATGGAATCCTTCCGACTCCCGGCCATGGACCCGCAGCGCTTCGCCACGGACGTCGAGATCAAGGACGAGCACCTGCTGCGCGAAGCGATCGCCTCGGGGCGCGGGGTGATCGCCGCACTGCCGCACCTGGCCAACTGGGACCTGGCGGGGGCCTGGGTGACCAGGCACGTCGGGGTCGGGTTCACCACCGTGGCGGAGCGCCTCAAGCCCGAGTCGCTGTTCGACCGCTTCGTGGCCTACCGCGAGGGCCTCGGCATGGAGGTGCTGCCCCACAACGGTGGGGCCACCTTCGGGACCCTCGCCCGGCGGCTGCGCTCCGGCGGCCTGATCTGCCTGGTCGCCGACCGCGATCTGTCGGCCTCCGGGGTCGAGGTGGACTTCTTCGGCGCGGCGGCCCGCATGCCGGCCGGGCCGGCGCTGCTGGCCCAGCAGACGGGCGCCGTGCTGCTGCCCGTCACCCTGTACTACGGGGACACCCCGAAGCTGTACGGGCGCATCCACCCCGAGGTGGAGGTGCCCAAGGCCGGGACGCGGACCGAGAAGACGGCCGCCATGACCCAGGCGGTGGCGGACGCCTTCGCCGGGGGGATCGCAGAGCACCCGGAGGACTGGCACATGCTCCAGCGGCTGTGGCTGGACGACCTGGAGGAGCGCTCCGCGTGAAGATCGGCATTGTCTGCCCGTACTCGTGGGACGTGCCCGGAGGGGTCCAGTTCCACATCCGGGACCTGGCCGAACACCTGATCCGGCTCGGCCACGAGGTGTCCGTGCTGGCCCCGGCCGACGACGAGACGCCGCTGCCGCCGTACGTGGTCTCGGCGGGGCGGGCGGTGCCCGTGCCGTACAACGGGTCGGTGGCCCGGCTGAACTTCGGCTTCCTGTCGGCCGCCCGCGTCCGGCGCTGGCTGCACGACGGGGTCTTCGACGTGATCCACATCCACGAGCCGACCTCGCCCTCGCTGGGACTGCTGACCTGCTGGGCGGCGCAGGGGCCGATCGTGGCCACCTTCCACACCTCCAACCCGCGCTCGCGGGCCATGATCGCGGCCTATCCGATCCTCCAGCCGGCCCTGGAGAAGATCAGCGCCCGGATCGCGGTGAGCGAGTACGCCCGGCGCACGCTGGTCGAGCACCTGGGCGGGGACGCGGTGGTCATCCCCAACGGCGTGGACGTGGACTTCTTCGCCTCGGCCGAGCCGAAGGCGGAGTGGGCCGGCGTGACCCTGGGCTTCATCGGCCGCATCGACGAACCCCGCAAGGGGCTCCCCGTGCTGATGGCCGCCTTCCCGCGGATCGTCGAGGCCTGCCCGGACGTACGCCTGCTCGTGGCGGGCCGCGGCGACGAGGAGGAGGCGGTGTCCTCCCTGCCGCCGGCCCTCCGCTCCCGCGTCGAGTTCCTCGGGATGGTCTCGGACGAGGACAAGGCACGCCTGCTGCGCAGCGTCGACGTGTACGTGGCGCCGAACACCGGGGGCGAGAGCTTCGGCATCATCCTGGTCGAGGCCCTCTCGGCGGGGGCGGCGGTCCTGGCCTCCGACCTGGACGCGTTCGCGCAGGTCCTCGACCAGGGCGCGGCGGGGGAGCTGTTCACGAACGAGGACTCCGACGCCCTGGCCGCGGCGGCGGTCTCCCTCCTCCGCGACCCGGCCCGCCGCGCGGAACTCAGCGCCCGCGGCTCGGCCCACGTACGGCGCTTCGACTGGTCGACGGTCGGCGCGGACATCCTGGCGGTCTACGAAACGGTGACGGACGGCGCGACGGCGGTGGCCGCGGACGAACGCGCCCCCCTCCGGACCCGCCTCGGCCTCACCCGCGACCCGTCCCCCTGACCGCGGCCCGGGGTGGGCCGTGCGGGGGACGCGGTGACCGGTAGAGTCGCGCGGCGTGATCGAAACCCTTGTGTGGATTGCCCTGGCGCTCGGCGTGGTCGGGGTGTACCTCAGTTGGACCGCCGGGCGGTTGGACCGGCTGCACTCGCGGATGGATGCGGCCCGGGCGGCTCTCGACGCGCAGCTCGTGCGGCGGGCCTCCGTGGTGCTGGAGGTGGCCACCTCCGGGGTGCTCGACCCCGCCTCCTCGCTCGTGCTGTACGAGGCCGCCCACGCCGCCCGGCAGGCCGAGGAGGAGCAGCGCGAGGTCGCCGAGAGCGAGCTGAGCCAGGCGCTGCGCGCGGTGTTCGCCGATGCCGGCCAGGTCGAGGCGCTCAAGGCGGCCCCCGGGGGCGAGGGCGCCGCCGAGGAGCTCGCCGCGGCCGTGCGGCGGGTGCCCATGGCGCGGCGGTTCCACAACGACGCCGTACGGGCGGCGCGGGCCCTGCGCCGGCACCGCAAGGTGCGGTGGTTCCGGCTGGCCGGGCATGCGCCCTTCCCGCTCGCCTTCGAAATGGACGACGAGCCTCCGGTGGATCTTGCGGATCGGCCGACTTAGACCGCATGGAGCCTCCGAAAGGGCCACTCGCTCCATATTGGCCCTTGCAGTGGACTGGTCCGGGAGGGTTTCCTCAGGCAAGTACGTCAGGTACGTACACCGAGTACACCAGCCCGAGTGAGGTCAATCCGTGAGCACGCTTCCCTCCACCCCGCAGTCCGCTGAGTCCTCGGCGATCGGCACCTCCCGCGTCAAGCGCGGCATGGCCGAGCAGCTCAAGGGCGGCGTGATCATGGACGTGGTCAACGCCGAGCAGGCCAAGATCGCCGAGGACGCCGGCGCCGTGGCCGTCATGGCCCTGGAGCGGGTGCCCGCCGACATCCGCAAGGACGGCGGCGTGGCCCGCATGTCCGACCCGAACATGATCGAAGAGATCATCGACGCCGTCTCCATCCCGGTCATGGCCAAGTCCCGCATCGGCCACTTCGTCGAGGCCCAGGTCCTGCAGTCCCTCGGCGTCGACTACATCGACGAGTCCGAGGTCCTGACCCCGGCCGACGAGGTCAACCACTCCGACAAGTGGGCGTTCACCACCCCCTTCGTCTGTGGCGCCACCAACCTGGGCGAGGCCCTGCGCCGCATCGCCGAGGGCGCGGCCATGATCCGCTCCAAGGGCGAGGCCGGCACCGGCAACGTCGTCGAGGCCGTCCGCCACCTGCGCCAGATCAAGAACGAGATCGCCAAGCTGCGCGGCTTCGACAACAACGAGCTGTACGCCGCCGCCAAGGAGCTGCGCGCCCCGTACGAGCTCGTCAAGGAGGTCGCCGAGCTCGGCAAGCTTCCGGTCGTGCTGTTCTCCGCCGGTGGCGTCGCCACCCCGGCCGACGCCGCCCTGATGCGCCAGCTCGGCGCCGAGGGCGTCTTCGTCGGCTCCGGCATCTTCAAGTCGGGCGACCCGGCCAAGCGCGCCGCCGCCATCGTGAAGGCCACCACCTTCTTCGACGACCCGAAGATCATCGCGGACGCCTCCCGCAACCTGGGCGAGGCCATGGTCGGCATCAACTGCGACACCCTCCCCGAGGCCGAGCGCTACGCCAACCGGGGCTGGTAACCAGCATGAGCATTCCCGGCACCCCCGTCATCGGGGTTCTGGCCCTGCAGGGCGACGTACGGGAGCACCTGATCGCCCTGGCCGCGGCGGACGCCGTGGCCAGGCCGGTCCGGCGTCCCGAGGAGCTCGCCGAGGTCGACGCCCTGGTGATCCCCGGTGGCGAGTCCACGACGATGTCGAAGCTCGCCGTCCTGTTCGGCATGCTGGAGCCGCTGCGCGAGCGCGTCCGGACCGGCATGCCCGTCTACGGCACCTGCGCGGGCATGATCATGCTCGCCGACAAGCTGCTCGACGGCCGTGACGACCAGGAGACGCTCGGCGGCATCGACATGATCGTCCGCCGCAACGCCTTCGGCCGCCAGAACGAGTCCTTCGAGGCACAGATCGACTTCGCCGGCATCGACGGCGGCCCCGTCGAGGGCGTCTTCATCCGCGCCCCGTGGGTCGAGTCGGTCGGCGCCGCCGCCGAGGTGCTCGCCACGTACGACGGCCACACCGTCGCCGTCCGCCAGGGCAGCGTGCTGGCGACCTCGTTCCACCCCGAACTCACCGGCGACGACCGGGTGCACGCGTACTTCGTCGACATGGTGCGCGCGGGGCTGTAACCAGGTCCCGGTAGGATCGGAGACGAACACTGTTGGTTACGCGAAGGAGACAGGCGGATGTCCGGCCACTCTAAATGGGCTACGACGAAGCACAAGAAGGCCGTGATCGATGCCAAGCGCGGCAAGCTCTTCGCGAAGCTGATCAAGAACATCGAGGTCGCGGCCCGGATGGGCGGCGCCGACCCCGAGGGCAACCCGACGCTCTACGACGCCATCCAGAAGGCCAAGAAGAGCTCGGTCCCGAACAAGAACATCGACTCCGCGGTCAAGCGCGGCGGCGGCCTCGAAGCCGGTGGCGTGGACTACGAGACGATCATGTACGAGGGCTACGGCCCGAACGGCGTCGCGGTCCTCATCGAGTGCCTCACCGACAACCGCAACCGCGCCGCGTCCGACGTCCGCGTCGCCATGACCCGCAACGGCGGTTCGATGGCGGACCCGGGCTCGGTCTCGTACCTGTTCAACCGCAAGGGCGTCGTCATCCTGCCGAAGGGCGAGCTCACCGAGGACGACGTGCTCGGCGCGGTGCTTGAGGCCGGTGCCGAAGAGGTCAACGACAACGGCGACACCTTCGAGATCATCAGCGAGGCCACCGACATGGTCGCGGTCCGTACCGCGCTCCAGCAGGCCGGCATCGACTACGACTCGGCCGACTCCAGCTTCGTCCCGACCATGCAGGTCGAGCTCGACGAAGAGGGCGCGCGCAAGATCTTCAAGCTGATCGACGCGCTGGAGGACAGCGACGACGTGCAGAACGTCTTCGCCAACTTCGACGTCTCGGACGAGGTCATGGAGAAGGTCGACGCCTAGGCTGCGCCTTCCATCCAGGTGTGGCGACGGGCCGACGGGGACACTCCGTCGGCCCGTCGGCTTGTCAGTGGTGCCGGATAGTCTGACGGCGTCAACGGGGCGTTCGGCGCGAGGAGGGGGCACGGTGCGCGTACTCGGTGTGGACCCGGGGCTGACGCGGTGCGGTGTCGGCGTGGTCGAGGGGGTGGCCGGACGGCCCCTGACCATGATCGGCGTCGGCGTGGTCCGCACCCCGGCGGACGCCGAGTTGGGTCGCCGGCTCGTCGCCATCGAACAGGGCATCGAGGAGTGGCTGGATGTGCACCGGCCCGAAGTCGTCGCCGTGGAGCGGGTGTTCAGCCAGCACAACGTGCGTACGGTGATGGGGACCGCACAGGCGAGCGCCGTTGCCATGCTGTGTGCCGCCCGGCGCGGGATACCGGTCGCCCTGCACACCCCCAGTGAGGTCAAGGCCGCCGTCACGGGCAGCGGCCGGGCCGACAAGGCGCAGGTCGGCGCCATGGTGACCCGGCTGCTGCGGCTCGCCGCCCCGCCGAAGCCGGCCGACGCCGCGGACGCCCTCGCGCTCGCCATCTGCCACATCTGGCGGGCTCCCGCCCAAAGCCGCCTCCAGCAGGCGGTCGCCCTGCACGCCTCCGCCTCGAAAGGCCGCCCCTCATGATCGCGTTCGTCAGCGGCCCGGTCGCCGCACTCGCCCCCACCCTGGCCGTGATCGAGGTCGGGGGAGTGGGGATGGCCGTGCAGTGCACGCCGAACACCATCGCGGGCCTGCGGATCGGCGAGAGCGCCCGGCTGGCCACCTCCCTGGTGGTGCGGGAGGACTCGCTGACGCTCTACGGCTTCGCCGACGACGACGAGCGCCAGGTCTTCGAGCTGCTCCAGACCGCCAGCGGGGTCGGGCCCCGGCTGGCGCAGGCGATGCTCGGGGTGCACAGTCCGGACGCGCTGCGGGTGGCCGTCGCCTCGGGGGACGAGAAGGCCCTGATGGCGGTGCCGGGCATCGGCAAGAAGGGGGCCCAGAAGCTGCTCCTGGAGCTCAAGGACAAGCTGGGCGCGCCGCTGGGCACGGGCGCCCTGGTGGGGGCCCAGCGGGCCGCCGCCACGGGGCCCGCCCCCTGGACCGAGCAGCTCTCCGCGGCCCTCATCGGCCTGGGCTACGCCGCCCGGGAGGCGGAGGAGGCCGTCACGGCGGTGACCCCACAGGCCGAGGCGGCCATCGCCGCCGGCGGCGCCGCCCCGGTCCCGCAGCTGCTGCGCGCCGCCCTCCAGACCTTGAACCGCGCCCGCTGACCGGGGCGCCGCCGCGGCGCGAAGCCGATCACCGTACGAACCGAGAAGGCAGACTGACACCGTGAACTGGGACGACGAGAGCGACCGGGACGAGCGCATTGTCGCGCCCGCGGCGGACGGCGAGGACACCGCCGTCGAGGCGGCCCTGCGCCCCAAGGACCTCGGCGAGTTCGTCGGCCAGGAAAAGGTCCGCCAGCAGCTGGACCTCGTTCTGAAGGCCGCCCGCCAGCGCGGCGCCACCGCGGACCACGTCCTGCTCTCCGGCGCCCCCGGCCTCGGCAAGACCACCCTCTCCATGATCATCGCTGCGGAGATGGGTGCGCCCATCCGGATCACCTCCGGCCCCGCCATCCAGCACGCCGGGGACCTCGCCGCCATCCTCTCCTCCCTCCAGGAGGGCGAGGTCCTCTTCCTCGACGAGATCCACCGCATGTCCCGGCCCGCCGAGGAGATGCTCTACATGGCCATGGAGGACTTCCGGGTCGACGTGATCGTCGGCAAGGGCCCCGGCGCGACCGCGATCCCGCTGGAGCTGCCCCCGTTCACCCTGGTCGGGGCGACGACCCGGGCCGGGCTGCTGCCCCCTCCGCTGCGCGACCGCTTCGGCTTCACGGGGCACATGGAGTTCTACGCGCCCGAGGAGCTGGAGCGCGTCATCCACCGCTCCGCACGCCTCCTCGACGTGGAGATCGACCCCGCGGGCGCCGCCGAGATCGCCGGCCGCTCGCGCGGCACCCCGCGCATCGCCAACCGCCTGCTGCGCCGCGTCCGCGACTACGCCCAGGTGCGGGCCGACGGCGTGGTCACCCGGGAGGTGGCCGCCACCGCCCTGCAGGTGTACGAGGTGGACGGGCGCGGGCTGGACCGACTGGACCGGGCCGTCCTGGAGGCGCTGCTCAAGCTCTTCGGCGGCGGGCCCGTCGGGCTGTCGACCCTCGCCGTCGCGGTGGGGGAGGAGCGGGAGACCGTGGAGGAGGTCGCCGAGCCGTTCCTCGTCCGCGAAGGCCTGCTCGCCCGTACCCCTCGCGGGCGGGTCGCGACCCCCGCCGCATGGGCTCACCTGGGGCTTGTCCCGCCGCAGCACGGCGGGAGTGGATCAAGCGGACAACAGGGCCTGTTCGGGGCCTGACGGCGCGGAGGTTCGACCGCTCAGGAACTGCGGTGCCATGCTGGGCGTTGTTCCATCGGTGCGGACTCGCCTAGACTCCGCCGATGCCGACCCTTCCGGTCGGTATGCCCACCCCCGTAGAAAAGGCCGCCGCATGTGCGGTCGTGCGAAGGACCTACGTCCGTGAATCTCTCATTCCTCCTCCCCATCCTCCTGGGTGTCGGCGCCATGTTCCTGCTGACCCGCAGCCAGAAGAAGAGGCAGCAGCAGGCCGCGCAGATGCGCGAGCAGATGACGCCGGGCACCGGCGTCCGCACCATCGGCGGCATGTACGCCACGGTGAAGGAGATCGGCGACGACACCGTCACCCTTGAGGTGGCCCCCGGCGTCCACGCGATCTACGCCAAGAACGCCATCGGCGCCGTCCTGGAGGACGCGGAGTACAACCGCATCGTCCACGGCATCGTCGAAGATCCGACGATCGACGCGCCGGTGGTCCCCGACGACGCCTCGTCGCTGACCGGGACCGAGGACGGGTCCGCGGACGCGCCCGGGACCGGGACGCCGAAGCTCGACCTGGGCAAGAAGGACGAGCCCGAGGACGACGAGCCCAAGGACGGCAAGGCCGACGGCGACGCCGGCGCGAAGTAGCACGCGCCCGGCCGGGGACCGCGGGCGCCTGACCGGCAGCCGTCGCGGTCCCCGTAAGTGACACTTCTGCGGGGGGCAGGGGTCCCCACACACATTTCGTGGCCGTCCGCGCGCTGACCCGGCGCGGGACGGTTGGACAGGGAGATACGACAAGGTGGCAGCACCGAAGAAGGGCCGGCGGCCCACGGGGGCTCAGGGGAGGCCGGGGCGCGCCCTGGCCGTCATCCTGATCGCAATGGTGGCGCTCACCGCGGGGATGTTCCTCACGAAGCAGACGACCCCCCGGCTCGGCATCGACCTCGCCGGCGGTACGAGCATCACGCTCAAGGCCAAGAGCGAGCCCGGCAAGCCGGACGCGATCAACGAGACCAACATGAACACGGCGGTCGGCATCATCGAGCGCCGCGTCAACGGTCTCGGCGTGACGGAGGCCGAGGTCCAGACCCAGGGCCGCGACCACATCATCGTGAACATCCCCAAGGGGACGAACGAGCAGCAGGCCCGCGAGCAGGTCGGCACCACCGCCCAGCTCTATTTCCGCCCGGTCCTGGCCTTCGCCGACGGCGCCCCCGTGGCCCCCGAGGCCACGCCGAGCCCCTCCGCGAGCGGCTCCGGCGCCCCCAAGGCCGAGGGCAGCAAGCCCAGCGCGCCGGCCACCCCGTCGTCCAGCGCCACTTCCCAGGGCCGTGCGCTCAGCGAGGCCCTCAAGGCCCCGGCCGCGCCCACTCCCTCGCCCTCGGCGAGCGAGTCGAAGAAGGCAGACGACACCAAGGCCCCCGCGCCGACCCCGGCCCCCTCGGGTGCCGATGCGGCCGCGGCCGACCTCCAGGCGAAGTTCGCCGCGCTGGACTGCACCAACGAGGCGCAGCGCGCCGCCGCCGGCAAGGGTGCCAAGCCCGAGGAGCCCACGCTCGCCTGCGGCAAGCGCGGCGACGCCTGGGGCAAGTGGATCCTCGGCCCGGCCGGGGTCGCGGGCACGGACGTCAAGGACGCCAAGGGCGTCATCGACCCGCGCCGCGGCCAGTGGATCGTCACGATGGAGTTCACCGACAAGGGCGCCGACAAGTTCGCCAAGATCACCGGTGAGCTCGCCACCAAGCAGATGCCGCAGAACCAGTTCGCCATCGTGCTCGACGGCGAGGTCGTCTCCGACCCGTCCGTGAGCCAGGCGCTGACCGGCGGCAACGCCGAGATCTCCGGCGGCTTCACCCAGCAGTCCGCGCAGGACCTGGGCAACATGCTTTCCTACGGCGCCCTGCCGCTGTCCTTCCAGGAGGACAGCGTCACCACCGTCACCGCCGCGCTCGGCGGCGAACAGCTGAAGGCCGGCCTGATCGCCGGCGCCATCGGCCTCGCCCTCGTCGTGATCTACCTGCTCGTGTACTACCGAGGCCTGGCGTTCATCGCCATCATCAGCCTCCTGGTGTCCGCGGTCCTCACCTACACGATCATGGCGCTGCTCGGAAAGGGCATCGGCTTCGCGCTGAACCTGCCCGCCGTATGCGGTGCGATCGTCGCGATCGGCATCACCGCGGACTCGTTCATCGTCTACTTCGAACGCATCCGCGACGAGATCCGCGAGGGCCGCACCCTGCGTCCCGCCGTGGAGCGGGCCTGGCCGCGCGCCCGGCGCACCATCCTGGTCTCCGACTTCGTGTCGTTCCTGGCCGCCGCGGTGTTGTTCATCGTCACCGTGGGCAAGGTGCAGGGCTTCGCCTTCACCCTGGGTCTGACCACCCTGCTCGACGTGGTGGTGGTGTTCCTCTTCACCAAGCCGGTCATGACGCTGCTGGCCCGTACGAAGTTCTTCTCCAGCGGTCACCCCTGGTCCGGACTGGACCCCAAGCGGCTCGGCGCCAAGCCGCCGCTCCGCCGGTCCCGCCGTACCGGTTCCGGTACGGCCACCGGCGCCGCTTCCGTCACCGCTCCCGTCGACGTAAAGGAGGCGTGAGAGATGTCGAAGCTGGGAGATCTCGGCGCCAAGCTGTACCGCGGTGAGGTCGGGTACGACTTCGTCGGCAAGCGTTTCGTCTGGTACGGCGTTTCCATCCTGATCACCATCACGGCGATCGTGGCCCTGGCCGTCCAAGGCCTCAACATGGGCATCGAGTTCAAGGGCGGTGCCGTCTTCACCACCCCGAAGACGGCCGTCTCCGTCGCCAAGGCGACCGAGGCCGCGGAGAAGGCCTCGGGCCACGACGCGATCGTCCAGGAGCTCGGCACCGGCGGCCTGCGCATCCAGATCTCGGGTCTGGACACCGACGCGGCGGCCGACGTGAAGAAGGAGCTCGCCGCCGACCTCAAGGTCACGGAGAAGGACATCAACGCCGACCTGGTCGGCCCCAGCTGGGGCGAGCAGATCGCGAACAAGGCCTGGACCGGCCTCGGTGTCTTCATGGTCCTCGTCGTGATCTACCTCGCCATCGCCTTCGAGTGGCGGATGGCGGTCGCGGCACTGATCGCCCTGATCCACGACCTCACGATCACGGTCGGCGTGTACGCGCTGGTCGGGTTCGAGGTGACGCCGGGCACCGTGATCGGTCTGCTGACCATCCTCGGTTACTCCCTCTACGACACCGTCGTCGTCTTCGACGGTCTCAAGGAGGGCTCGAAGGACATCACCAAGCAGACCCGCTACACCTTCAGCGACGTCGCCAACCGCAGCATCAACGGCACCCTGGTCCGTTCCATCAACACCACGGTCGTCGCGCTGCTCCCGGTCGGGGCGCTGCTCTTCATCGGCGGCGGCTTCCTGGGCGCGGGCATGCTCAACGACATCTCGCTGTCGCTGTTCGTCGGCCTCGCGGCCGGTGCGTACTCCTCGATCTTCATCGCGACCCCGCTGGTCGTGGACCTGAAGGAGCGCGAGCCCGCCATGAAGGCCCTGCGCAAGCGGGTCCTCGCCAAGCGCGAGGCCGAGGCCGCCAAGGGCGGCCCCGCGGACGAGGGACACGGGTCCGAGGCCGGACCCCAGGTCGTGGCGCAGGGCCGCGCGGGGCGGCGCCGGTGAGCCCGCTGTCCCCCGAGGTGCACGACCTGCTGCTCAGCCGGATCAAGGACGTCGCCGACTACCCGAAGCCGGGCGTGATGTTCAAGGACATCACCCCGCTGCTGGCCGACCCGAAGGCCTTCGCGGCGCTGACGGCCGAGCTGGTGGACCTCGCCACCCGGTACGGTGCCACGAAGATCGTCGGGCTGGAGGCGCGCGGTTTCATCCTCGCGGCCCCGGTCGCGGTCCAGGCGGGCATCGGCTTCGTGCCGGTCCGCAAGGCCGGAAAGCTGCCGGGCGCGACGCTCGGACAGGCGTACGACCTGGAGTACGGGACCGCCGAGATCGAGGTCCACGCGGAGGACCTGGCCATCGGTGACCGGGTCATGGTCATCGACGACGTCCTGGCCACCGGCGGCACGGCCGAGGCCTCGCTCACGCTGATCCGCCGTGCGGGTGCCGAGGTCGCCGGTGTGGCCGTACTGATGGAGCTGTCGTTCCTGCCGGGCCGCGAGCGGCTGTCCGGTGCGCTGGCGGGCGCCCCGCTGGACGCGCTGATCGTGGTCTGATCGCGGTCTGACGACACCACCCGTGAAGCGGGCGGGTACCCGGGACACCCCGGGTACCCGCCCGCTGCGCATACCCGGTCCGTTCCACTCCCCGGGCGCGGGGAACAGGGCGGTGCAACCCTCGCTACCATGGTTTATCCGGACCTGACCGGGGCACCGGATCGTCCCCCGGACTCCGTCCGGGGGGACCCCCAGAGGAGCGCTCTTGCCAGACGAGGTCCAGCCACTCTCCGCCGCGCAGCCCGAACCGCAGACCGAGCAGGCCGCGACGCCCCCCGCCACGCCCCCGCCGGCCCCGCCCGTGCGGCCCGCGCCGGCGAAGCCCGTGCCGGCGAAGTCGGCCGGGTCCTCGAACCGCGTACGCGCACGGCTCGCCCGCCTCGGCGTCCAGCGTTCCAACCCGTACAACCCGGTACTGGAACCCCTGCTCCGCATAGTCCGCAGCAACGACCCGAAGATCGAGACGGCGACCCTGCGCCAGATCGAGCAGGCGTACCAGGTCGCCGAGCGCTGGCACCGCGGCCAGAAGCGCAAGAGCGGCGACCCGTACATCACCCACCCGCTCGCCGTCACCACCATCCTCGCCGAGCTCGGCATGGACCCGGCCACCCTGATGGCCGGCCTGCTGCACGACACCGTCGAGGACACCGAGTACGGGCTGGAGGACCTGCGCCGCGACTTCGGCGACGCCGTGGCCCTTCTCGTCGACGGCGTCACCAAGCTGGACCGGGTCAAGTTCGGCGAGGCCGCGCAGGCCGAGACCGTCCGCAAGATGGTCGTGGCCATGGCCAAGGACCCCCGCGTCCTGGTCATCAAGCTCGCCGACCGCCTGCACAACATGCGCACGATGCGCTACCTCAAGCGGGAGAAGCAGGAGAAGAAGGCTCGCGAGACCCTGGAGATCTACGCCCCGCTGGCGCACCGGCTGGGCATGAACACCATCAAGTGGGAGCTGGAGGACCTCGCCTTCGCGATCCTCTACCCCAAGATGTACGACGAGATCGTCCGCCTCGTCGCCGAGCGGGCGCCCAAGCGCGACGAGTACCTCGCCGTCGTCACCGACGAGGTGCAGAGCGACCTGCGGGCCGCCCGCATCAAGGCCACCGTCACCGGCCGCCCCAAGCACTACTACAGCGTCTACCAGAAGATGATCGTCCGCGGCCGTGACTTCGCGGAGATCTACGACCTGGTGGGCATCCGCGTCCTCGTCGACACGGTCCGCGACTGCTACGCGGCGCTCGGCACGGTCCACGCGCGGTGGAACCCGGTCCCCGGCCGGTTCAAGGACTACATCGCGATGCCCAAGTTCAACATGTACCAGTCGCTCCACACGACGGTCATCGGGCCCAGCGGCAAGCCGGTCGAGCTGCAGATCCGCACCTTCGACATGCACCGCCGCGCCGAGTACGGCATCGCGGCGCACTGGAAGTACAAGCAGCAGACCGTCGCCGGCACCTCCAAGGTCCGCACCGACGTCCCGCAGGCCGCCAAGGGCAGCGCCGGCCAGGACACGGTCAACGACATGGCCTGGCTGCGCCAGCTGCTGGACTGGCAGAAGGAGACCGAGGACCCGGGCGAGTTCCTCGACTCGCTGCGCTTCGACCTCTCCCGCAACGAGGTGTTCGTCTTCACCCCCAAGGGCGACGTCATAGCGCTGCCGGCCGGAGCCACTCCCGTGGACTTCGCGTACGCCGTCCACACCGAGGTCGGCCACCGCACCATAGGGGCCCGGGTCAACGGGCGGCTCGTCCCGCTCGAATCGACCCTCGACAACGGCGACCTCGTCGAGGTCTTCACGTCCAAGGCCGAGGGCGCGGGCCCGTCCCGCGACTGGCTCGGCTTCGTCAAGTCCCCGCGGGCCCGCAACAAGATCCGCGGCTGGTTCTCCAAGGAGCGCCGCGACGAGGCCATCGAGCACGGCAAGGACGCCATCGCGCGGGCCATGCGCAAGCAGAACCTGCCGATCCAGCGCATCCTGACCGGCGACTCGCTCGTCACCCTCGCCCACGAGATGCGCTACCCCGACATCTCCTCCCTGTACGCGGCGATCGGCGAGGGCCACGTGGCCGCGCAGGGCGTCGTGCAGAAGCTGGTGCAGGCCCTCGGCGGCGAGGAAGCGGCCAACGAGGACATCGAGGAGAGCGTCCCGCCCTCGCGCGCCCGCACCAAGCGGCGCGGCAGCGCCGACCCCGGCGTGGTCGTCAAGGGCGTCGACGACGTCTGGGTCAAGCTGGCCCGCTGCTGCACCCCGGTACCGGGCGACCCGATCATCGGCTTCGTCACGCGCGGCAGCGGCGTATCGGTTCACCGCGCCGACTGCGTCAACGTGGACTCCCTCTCGCAGCAGCCGGAGCGGATGCTCGAAGTGGAATGGGCGCCCACCCAGTCCTCGGTCTTCCTGGTCGCCATCCAGGTCGAGGCCCTGGACCGGTCCCGCCTGCTGTCGGACGTCACCCGGGTCCTGTCGGACCAGCACGTGAACATCCTCTCGGCGGCCGTCCAGACCTCCCGCGACCGGGTCGCCACCTCCCGCTTCACCTTCGAGATGGGCGACCCCAAGCACCTGGGCCACGTCCTGAAGGCCGTTCGGGGTGTGGAGGGCGTCTACGACGTCTACCGTGTGACCTCAGCAAGGAGGCCCTGACCGGCCTACGCCCACGCCGACGCCACCCCGGGGGGAGCACGTGGCAGGTACCGACGTGTTCCCCGCGAAACTCGCCGAGCGCTACCGCCCGTTGAACGTCCTGGGCCGCGGCGGCATGGGCGTGGTGTTCGCCGCGGAGGACACCCGACTGCGGCGCCCCGTCGCGGTGAAGATCCTCTCGGCCTTCGGGACGAGCCCCTCGCAGGAGACGCTGCGGCGGTTCGTGTCCGAAGCCATCGCGTTGGCGCGGATCCGCCACCCCGGGGTCGTGGGGATCTACGACTCCGGGGTCGACCGGGACAGCGGAACGCCGTACCTGGTGATGGAGCTGCTCGACGGCATCGACCTCTCGGTCATGGCCGCCGGGAGCCCGCTGCCCGTGGCGGCGGCATGCCGGATCGCCGTCGAGATGCTCGGGGCCCTGGAAGCGGCGCACAGGAGCGGGGTCCTGCACCGCGACGTGAAACCCGGCAACGTGCGCATCAGCCGGGACGGCCGGGTGGTGCTCTACGACTTCGGCCTCGCCGTGGTGGCGGAGGAACCCCGGATCACCACGGCCGGCGGCAAACTGGTCGGCACGGCCCAGTACATGGCTCCGGAACGGATCCAGGGGGTGGCGCCCTCGGGAGCCACCGACCTCTACAGCGTCGGCGCCTGCCTCCACTTCATGCTGACCGGAAGTCCGCCGTTCGGCAGCCGGCCCATGGACTTCGGCGTCCTGGTGCTCAAGGCCGCCAAGGGAGTCCCCTCGCTCAGGGAGCACCGGCTCCCGCTGCCCGACGGCCTGCTGTGGGCGGTGGACTCCCTCTGCGCCGTCGACCCCCGGGGCCGGCCGTTGAACGCGGCCGAGGCGGCCGCGACGCTGAGGCCCTGGGCGGCCGGAGGAGAACAGCAGGTCGTCGAGCTCCTCCGGCACCACCTGGAGGAGCCGCCCCGGGAAGCGCAGCGCGCGCGGTATCCCGGCCGCCGCACGGTGGAGGAACCCGGCGGGTGGGAAGCCGTGGCCCCCGAGCCGGTTCCCGCCTTCGACTGGCAGGACGTCGACGTCGCGGACAGCGAGGCCGCCGAGGCGCCGAGCCAGCTCAGCCTCAGCGATCTGACCCGCCGCCTCGTGCACAGCCGGATGACCGAGCGCACCGCGCTGTCCCGGCAGCGGGAGGCCGTCGTCCTGGTCCAGCGCGGGGAGTTCCGGCAGGCGGCCCAACTCCTGGCCGGAGTCACGCCGTACTGCCATGAATCGCTGGGCGCGAGCCATCCGACCACCCTCGCCTGCCAGTACTGGCAGGCTGTGTGCCAGGCCCGGCTCGGGGAGCCCGCCGCGGCGCTGGAGCTGTTCGCCCGGGTGAGCACGCACATCGGAACGGGACAGGAGAGGAACGGATCGGATGCCTGAGTACGCGTTACGGGTGGACCCCGTCAGACCGGGAGACGGGCCGGAGGCCGAGCTGCGGTCACTGCTGCGCTGGCTGAAGGAGGACGAGGCCCTCGGTCGCGACGTGCGCGCCGTGATCGGGAGCGACAGCCCGCCGCCGCCCTCAGCGCCGGACACGACTGCGCCCGCGACGCCCATGGGCAGCCCGGGCTTCGACGTGCTCCAACTCGCCGTCGGATCCGGCCTGTCCGCCGCCTCGCTGGTCTTCTCGGTGCTCCAGTGGCAGGCCTCCCGCCGCCGGGCGCCTTCCCTCACCGTCACCCGCGGGGTCTACGAAGTCCGGCTCACCGGTGAAGCGGCCGAGGACCCCGAGGTGCTGCGCCGGATCGTTGCCGCGCTGGAGCCCGTACGGCCGCAGGACGGGGACGATGACGGGGCTTCCTGACCCCGGGGCCTCGCGCGCCGTCCTCATCGGCACCGCCGGATACCGCCATCTCGCCGCGCTCCCGGCGGTCGAGGCCAACGTCAAGGACCTGGCCGCCGAACTGTGCGACGCGACCGTCTGGGGACTGCCCGAGCAGCACTGCACCACCGTGCTGGACCCGCAGCACCCCGCCGAGCTCCTCGACCCGGTCAACCGGGCGGGGGAGGAGGCCGCCGACACGCTCCTGGTCTACTTCGCCGGACACGGCATGCGGGACGCGGAGACCGCCGACCTCTACCTGGCCCTCCAGGGCTCCCGCGAGCACGTCGGGTACACCGCCGTCGCCTACCAGCACCTGCGCTCCGCGCTGCGCGACTCCGGGGCCCGGCGCAAGGTGGTCGTACTCGACTGCTGCTTCAGCGGCCGGGCCGCCCGTACGCTCGCCGGCCCCCCGGAGGCGCTCGCCGCGCAGGCGGCCGTCGAGGGCGCGTACGTCCTCACCGCCTCGCCGCGCGACCGCGTCGCCCTCGCCCCGGACGGCGAGCGGCACACCGCGTTCACCGGAGAGCTGCTCAGGATCCTGCGCGACGGGATCCACGACGGGCCCGAGCTGATCGACCTGGACACCCTGTGCCGCACCATGGAGTCCAGGCTGCGCAGCAAGAACAGGCCGCTCCCGCAGAGCGCCCAGGAACGGGGCATGGGCCGGCTCCGGCTCGTGCGCAACCGGGCCCGGGCCGTGAGCGGCGCCCCCGCCGGCCCCGTCCTGGCCGCCGACGTGCGCTCCGCCATGGTCGTCGCGGGGATCGGGCTGGCCCGCTCCCTGCGGGCGGCCGGCCGCAGCGGGGACGCGTTGCCCGTCCTGCGCCTCGCCCTGCAGGAGCGGATGCCCGACGGGGAGGGCGACCTGCTGGCCGTGCAGCTGGAACTCTCCGACATCCTCCAGGAGACCGGACAGACCCGGGAGGCCATCGAGGTGCTGGAGGAGGCTTTCCAGCAGGCACACCGCTTCTACGGACCGGAGGCCGTGCAGGTGTGCCGCCGCCTGGCCGCCCTGCTGCAGGAGTCCGGGAACCACGTGGAGGCCTGTGCGGTACTCGAACACGCCCTGGACCTCCTGGAGGACGGCAGCCGCGCGCTGTGAGCGGCCCACCGAGGCGATCCGCCCGGCAGCCGCGAACGGCCCCGCCGACGCGAACGGCCCCGGTACGGACATCCGTACCGGGGCCGTCGTCCTCCGCGCCCTGGCGGGGGCCGGGTGATCAGCCGCCGAACTCCTCCAGGCCCTTCAGAGCCTGGTCAAGAAGCGCCTGGCGGCCCTCCAGCTCGCGGGCCAGCTTGTCGGCCTTCGCGTTGTTGCCCACCGCACGGGCCGCGTCGATCTGCTCACGCAGCTTGTCGACCGCCGCCTGCAGCTGACCCGTCAGACCGGCCGCACGGGCCCGCGCCTCCGGGTTCGTACGGCGCCACTCGCCCTCCTCGGCCTCCTGGATGGCCCGCTCCACCGCGTGCATCCGGCCCTCGACCTTCGGGCGGGCGTCACGCGGTACGTGGCCGATGGCCTCCCAGCGCTCGTTGATGGAACGGAACGCGGCCCGGGCCGCCTTCAGGTCCGTCACCGGGACGAGCTTCTCGGCCTCCTCGGCCAGCTCCTCCTTCAGCTTCAGGTTCTCCACCTGCTCGGCGTCGCGCTCCGCGAACACCTCGCCGCGCGCCGCGAAGAAGACGTCCTGCGCACCGCGGAAGCGGTTCCACAGGTCGTCCTCGGCCTCGCGCTGCGCCCGGCCCGCCGCCTTCCAGTCCGCCATCAGCTCGCGGTAGCGCGCGGCCGTCGGACCCCAGTCCGTCGACTTCGACAGCACCTCGGCCTCCGCGACCAGCTTCTCCTTGACCTTGCGGGCCTCCTCGCGCTGCGCGTCCAGCGAGGCGAAGTGCGCCTTGCGGCGCTTGGAGAAGGCGGAGCGGGCGTGTGAGAAGCGGTGCCACAGCTCGTCGTCCGACTTGCGGTCGAGCCGGGGCAGCCCCTTCCAGATGTCCACCAGGGCGCGCAGCCGCTCGCCGGCGCTGCGCCACTGGTCGCTCTGCGCCAGCTGCTCGGCCTCGACGACCAGCGCGTCCTTGGCCGCACGGGCCTCGTCCGTCTGCTTGGCCTTCTGGACCTTGCGCTCCTCGCGCCGCGACTCCACGGTCGCGACGAGCTTGTCCAGCCGCACGCGCAGGGCGTCGAGGTCGCCCACGGCGTGGTGCTCCTCCACCTGGGCTCGCAGGTGGTCGATCGCCGTCTGCGCGTCCTTGGCGGACAGGTCGGTGGTCCGCACCCGCCGTTCGAGGAGGCCGATCTCGACCACCAGGCCCTCGTACTTGCGCTCGAAGTAGGCCAGGGCCTCCTCAGGGGTGCCCGCCTGCCAAGAGCCGACGACCTTCTCGCCCTCGGCAGTACGCACGTACACGGTGCCCGTCTCATCGACGCGGCCCCACGGGTCGCTGCTCACAGCGCCTCCTCCACCTGATGCCTGCGAGGGGTTCACCCCCTGGGCATCGTCCACAGTTTCCTGGGGCGGGCAGCGCCCGCCCTGCACAACGCCAACATAGGCGACCGCCGGGCCGGCTGTCCGCATCCCGCACGACGGAATATCGCCGTACGGGAGGGACGCCGGCCGGGCCCGGCCACCGGAACCGTCAGTTCTGCGTGACGGTGGCCTTCTCGATGGTCACGGGGGTCTTCGGGGCCCCGTCCTGGCCGCCGTCGGCCGTCCCCGCCTTCGCGACCTCCTCCAGCGCCTTCAGGCCCGCCGCGTCGATCTTGCCGAAGGGCGTGTAGGACGGGGCCAGCGGGCTGTCCTTGTAGACCAGGAAGAACTGGCTGCCGCCGCTGTGCGGCTGGCCCGTGTTGGCCATCGCCACCGTGCCTGCCGGGTAGACGACCTGACCCTGCTCGTTCGGCTTGCCCAGAGAATCGAGGTTCTCGTCCGCGATGGTGTAGCCGGGGCCGCCCATGCCGGTGCCCTGGGGGTCGCCGCACTGGAGCACGAAGATCCCCGAGGTGGTCAGGCGGTGGCACTTCGTCTTGTCGAAGAAGCCCTTGTCCGCCAGCGCCTTGAACGAGTTCACGGTCTCCGGCGTCTTCGCCGCGTCCATCTCGACCTTGACCTCGCCCGCGCTGGTCTTCAGGTCGAAGGTGTACTTCGCCTTCTGGTCGATCGCCATCGCCGGGGCGGGGGACTGCCGGGGCGTCGGCGAGGCCGACGGGTTCGCCGACGGGTCCGCCGCTTCGTCCTTCTTGTCCTTGTCGAAGACGCCGCCCACGACCAGGCCCACCAGCGTCGCGACCACCACGGCCACCGCCGCGCCGATCACCGCCGCCCGCTGCCGCGCCTTGCGCCGGGCTTCCGCCCTGCGCTTCTGCTGACGCTCGTACTTCTCCCTGGCGAGCTGTCGCCGCCGCTGATCGCTCGTGACCACCGGGTCGTCTCCTTGTACGTGTCTGGCACCGCTGTCCGGGCTCGGATAGGCCGTACCGTATATGGGTTCGCTGTGTAACGAGCCGCGCCGGTAGGCTCTGAGCAGCAGCATTCCGATCCGGGACCGCTGCAGCAGCTCCCGCCGGACGACGATTGAGGACGAACGTGCTGATTGCCGGATTCCCCGCCGGAGCCTGGGGGACCAACTGCTACGTGGTCGCCCCCGCCGCCGGCGAGGAGTGCGTCATCATCGACCCGGGCCACCAGGCCACCCAGGGTGTCGAGGAGACGCTGAAGAAGCACCGGCTCAAGCCCGTCGCGGTCGTCCTCACCCACGGCCACATCGACCATGTGGCCTCGGTGGTCCCGGTGTGCGGAGCGCACGACGTACCGGCCTGGATCCACCCCGAGGACCGCTACATGATGAGCGACCCGGAGAAGGCCCTCGGCCGCTCGATCGGGATGCCGCTGATGGGCGAACTGACCGTCGGCGAGCCGGACGACGTCCGCGAGCTGACGGACGGCGCGGGGCTCAAGCTCGCCGGTCTGGACTTCACGGTCGCGCACGCGCCCGGCCATACCAAGGGGTCGGTGACCTTCCGGACGCCGGAGGCCGCGGACATCCCGTCCGTCTTCTTCTCCGGCGACCTGCTCTTCGCCGGCTCCATCGGACGCACCGACCTGCCCGGCGGCTCCCACGCCGAGATGCTCGAATCGCTGGCCCGCGTGTGCCTGCCGCTCGACGACTCGACCGTGGTGCTGTCCGGCCACGGCCCCCAGACCACCATCGGCCGCGAGCGCGCGGGCAACCCGTACCTGCGGGAGGTCGCCGCCGGCCTGGGAGCGGACCCCAGGGGTGCCGCGCCCGCTCCACGACGAGGAATGTGACGAGACTTCCGTGAGCACCTTCAAGGCCCCCAAGGGCACGTACGACCTGATCCCGCCGTACTCGGCGAAGTACCTGGCCGTCCGCGACGCCATTTCCGGGCCGCTGCGCCTGTCCGGCTACGGGTACGTCGAGACCCCCGGCTTCGAGGACGTCGACCTGTTCGCCCGCGGTGTCGGCGAGTCCACCGACATCGTGACCAAGGAGATGTACACCCTCACCACGAAGGGCGGCGCCAACCTCGCCCTGCGTCCCGAGGGCACCGCCTCCGTGCTGCGCGCGGCGCTGGAGGCGAACCTGCACAAGGCCGGCGGCCTGCCGGTGAAGCTCTGGTACTCGGGCTCGTACTACCGCTACGAGCGCCCGCAGAAGGGCCGGTACAGGCACTTCTCGCAGGTCGGCGCCGAGGCGATCGGCGCCGAGGACCCGGCCCTGGACGCCGAGCTGATCATCCTGGCCGACCAGGCCTACCGCTCGCTCGGCCTGCGCAACTTCCGGATCCTGCTGAACTCGCTCGGCGACAAGGAGTGCCGCCCGGTGTACCGGGAGGCGCTGCAGTCCTTCCTGCGCGGCCTCGACCTCGACGCGGAGACCGTCCGCCGGGCCGAGATCAACCCGCTGCGCGTCCTCGACGACAAGCGGGACGACGTCCAGAAGCAGCTCGTCGGCGCCCCTGTGCTGCGCGACTACCTGTGCGACGCGTGCAAGGCGTACCACGAGGAGGTGCGGGCGCTGATCACGGCGGCCGGGGTCGCCTTCGAGGACGACGAGAAGCTGGTGCGCGGGCTCGACTACTACACCCGCACCACCTTCGAGTTCGTCCACGACGGCCTCGGTTCGCAGTCGGCGGTCGGCGGCGGCGGTCGCTACGACGGCCTGTCCGAGATGATCGGCGGACCGGCGCTCCCGTCGGTGGGCTGGGCGCTCGGCGTGGACCGCACCGTGCTGGCGCTGGAGGCGGAGGGCGTCGACCTGGACATCCCGCCGACGACGTCGGTGTTCGCGGTGGCGCTCGGCGAGGCGAAGCCGAAGTTGTTCTCCCTCGTCACGGAGCTGCGGCGGGTCGGGATCGCGGCGGACATCGCGTACGGGGGCAAGGGCCTCAAGGGTGCGATGAAGGACGCGAACCGCAGCGGGGCGCGCTTCGCGCTGGTCGCGGGGGAACGGGACCTGGCGGAGGGCGTCGTCCAGCTGAAGGACATGGAGTCGGGCGAGCAGGCGCCGGTGGCCCTGTCGGAGGTCGTCGAGGTCCTCCTGGCCAAGCTGGCCTGAGCCGTCCGACCTCACAGCGGGGCCGGGGCACGTGCCCCGGCCCCGCTTCCGCTACCCGTGCCCCGGCGGGGCGGGGACCGCGGCTGCATCAGGTGGTCCTTATGTCCGTCGAACGGTGGACGGACGGCTTCGTACGGCACAATGGCCGGTGCTTGATGACCTTGCAGATGTGGAGCGGGCGGTATGACGACACGAGGTACGGACGCAGACACCGCCCCGCGGACGGTCGGGGGCAGCAGGGCGCTGGCGCTGCTGCTGGTGATCACGGGCGCCGCGGGTCTGCTGGCGGCCTGGGTGATCACGATCGACAAGTTCAAGCTGCTGGAGGACCCGAACTTCACGCCGGGCTGCAGCCTCAACCCGATCGTCTCCTGCGGCAACATCATGAAGAGCGACCAGGCGGCCGTCTTCGGCTTCCCGAACCCGATGATGGGGCTCGTCGCGTACGGGATCGTGATCTGCGTCGGCATGAGCCTGCTGGCCGGGGCCCGCTTCCGGCGCTGGTACTGGCTGACCTTCAACGCCGGCGCCCTGTTCGGGGTCGTCTTCTGCGCCTGGCTGACGTACCAGTCGCTCTACACCATCAACTCCCTGTGCCTGTGGTGCTGCCTGGCCTGGGTGGCCACCATCTTCCTGTTCTGGTACGTCACCGCGCACAACGTGCGGGAGGGCCTGCTGCCCGCTCCCGGCTGGCTGCGCGGCTTCCTCGACGAGTTCCCGTGGGTGCTGCCCGTCCTGCACGTCGGGATCATCGGCATGCTGATCCTGACCCGCTGGTGGGACTTCTGGACCTCCTGACCGGGATTCCCCTGACCGCGAGCGTGACCGCGGACCTCCTGATCCCGGGGGCGCTGTCAGTGGGCTCGCATAGGCTTCCTGTGTGGAACCAGACCTGTTCACCGCCGCTGCCGAAGACCGCAGGGAGAAGGATCCGACGAGCTCCCCGCTCGCCGTCCGCATGCGCCCGCGCACCCTGGACGAGGTCGTCGGCCAGCAGCACCTGCTGAAGCCCGGCTCACCGCTGCGACGGCTGGTCGGGGAGGGGGCGGGCGGCCCGGCAGGCGCCTCGTCGGTGATCCTGTGGGGGCCGCCGGGCATCGGCAAGACCACCCTGGCGTACGTGGTGAGCCAGGCGACGCAGAAGCGGTTCGTGGAGCTGTCCGCCATCACGGCGGGCGTCAAGGAGGTACGCGCCGTCATCGAGGGCGCCAAGCGCGCGGCCGGCGGCTACGGCAAGGAGACCGTCCTCTTCCTCGACGAGATCCACCGCTTCAGCAAGGCCCAGCAGGACTCCCTGCTCCCCGCGGTCGAGAACCGCTGGGTGACGCTGATCGCGGCCACCACCGAGAACCCGTACTTCTCGATCATCTCCCCCCTGCTGTCGCGGTCGCTGCTGCTGACCCTGGAGCCGCTGACCGACGAGGACCTCAGCGGGCTGCTGCGGCGGGCCCTGACGGAGGAGCGGGGGCTGGGCGGGGCCGTCTCCCTGCCCGCGGACGCCGAGGCGCACCTGCTGCGGATCGCCGGCGGCGACGCCCGGCGTGCCCTGACCGCGCTGGAAGCCGCTGCCGGAGCCGCGATCTCCAAGGGGGAAGCGGAGATCACCCTCCAGACCCTGGAGGAGACGGTCGACCGCGCCGCGGTGAAGTACGACCGCGACGGCGACCAGCACTACGACGTGGCGAGCGCCCTGATCAAGTCGATCCGGGGCTCGGACGTGGACGCGGCGCTGCACTACCTGGCCCGGATGATCGAGGCGGGCGAGGACCCGCGGTTCATCGCCCGGCGCCTGATGATCTCGGCCAGCGAGGACATCGGCCTGGCGGACCCGACCGCCCTGCCGATCGCCGTGGCCGCGGCCCAGGCGGTGGCGATGATCGGCTTCCCGGAGGCGGCCCTGACCCTGTCGCACGCGACGATCGCACTGGCTCTGGCACCCAAGTCCAACACCGCGACGATCGCGATCGGCGCGGCCCTGGCGGACGTCCGCGCGGGCCTGGCCGGGGCGGTTCCGGCCCACCTGCGGGACGGCCACTACAAGGGGGCGGCGAAGCTGGGCCACGCCGTGGGGTACGTGTACCCGCACGACGTGCCGGGCGGCATCGCCGCGCAGCAGTACGCCCCGGACGAGGTCCAGGGCAAGCGGTACTACGAACCGACCCGGTACGGGGCGGAGGCGCGGTACGCGGACGTGGTGGAGAAGATCCGAGAACGCCTCCGCGGATCCTGACGGCACCGCCGGGTGCCGTCGCGACCCGGCGGCGTCACCGCGGGGCAGGCCCCATCGCACTCCAGGGATCGCCGGACCCGGGGGACGGGCGGACGGCGGCGCCCGGACGGGCCTCGGGGCGCCGGTTGATCCAGCCGAGGCCGCCGATGTCGAGCCGCAGGCGTGCGCGGGTGACCGCGACATAGGCGAGGCGCGCCTCCGCATCGTCGATCTCGCCGGGCAGCGGGTCTCCGTTCTCGTCGGTCTCCTCGGCGTCCACCGGTTCGGTGAAGTCCTCGCCGATGCGGACCGAGGCCCATTCGCGGCCCTTGGCCTTGTGGGCGGTGGAGACCACGATCTCGGCGCCCTGCTCGGCGGAGAGCCGCTCCACGGCGCCCAGGACGACGTCGACGCCGTGCTCGTCCACCAGGTCGACGAGCGGCAGCAGGTCCCGGCCCGAGGGGTCGTACTCGGCGTACTCCTGGAGCTCGCCCCAGGAATCGAAGAGGATCAGCTCCGGGTGCGTACTGCGCTTGCCGGCCTTGAGGTCGCGGGCGGCCCGGGCGAGCGCGCTCAGTGCCTCGCCGCCGCCGACGAGGGCCACCTTGCGGCCTTGCTCCAGCAGCCGCATGACGGCGAGCATGGCGCCGACGTTGGACCGGCACAGAATGGCCTCCGGCCTGTCCACGCGCTCCAGGCGGGTATCGATGGCCGGGGTGCCGGTCAGCCGGATCGGTGATGCGGCGAGCTGCAGCCAGCGGTTGGCCTCCTCGGCGAGTGCGGAGCCGAAGCGGAAGGACCGGGACAGGGCCAGCTGCGTCCCGTCGAAGCCGCTCATCACGTCCCTGGCACCGCGCCATCCGTAGATGGCCTGGGCCGAGTCGCCGACCATCACCAGCTGGGCGTGGTCGCGTTGCGCGGTGAAGATCTTCTCCACCACGGGATTGGTGTCCTGCGCCTCGTCCAGCAGCAGGAAGTCGGCCGGGATGACCGGGTCCGTCAGGGCCCAGATCTTCAGGTAGTGGTCGTGGTCGAAGCGGACCACGCCTTCCTCCGGGTTCTGCAGGTCCTCCCAGGCCTTGGCGGCGTACGGCAGCACGACGTCGACCAGCTGGGCGTGCAGGTGCTCGGCCTCGATGCCGCGCAGCCGCGGGACGTGGTGGCGTGCGAGGGTGCTGTCCGCGGACTGGCAGAAGCGGGTGACGGTCCGCAGCGCCGTGTACGACAGCGCCTTGTTGGTGACGTTCCGCTCGCCGATCCGCACGCGCATGTTCCCCGCGATGCCGAGTAACGCGCCGGTCTTCCAACCGGGCACCCTCGGGGCGTTCAGCCGGGAAGCGTAGCGCCGGCCCACCGCGCCGAAGGCGAGGGAGTGGGCGGTCCTGCACTCCACGTTGCCGGGGAACCTGCGGGCCGCGTCGACCGCGATGGACTTGTTGAAGGCGAGGTACCGGCCGCGGGCGGTAGTGCCCTTCGCGAGCATGGCCAGGGTCGTGGTCTTGCCCGTCCCGGCGCCCGCTTGGAGGACGAGGTGGTCCCCGCGCCTGAAGGAGTCGACGGCCGCGCTCTGCTCAGGGGTCGGGACAGCCATCGTGCTCCTCCGTGTAGCGGTGACGTCACCAGACGACATCACGGTGGCACAGGGAGATCATCCGTGTCCGGCGATCACGGTTTCCGGAGCCTCCCCGGGAGTCCGCAGGCCGCCCCTATACCGCCGCCGCCGCGAACAGGGTGCGCATCGCCCGGCGGAGGTCGCAGACCTCGCGCACGGGCGTCGGGAAGTCGAAGCGGGCGTCGAACGGGGCGGAGCCCGCCGCGGTGCAGCGGATCCGCAGGCCCAGGCGGTCCAGTGCCAGGGGGACCGCGGTCAGGCCGGCGCTCCCGCGGCCACCCAGCAGGGCCGTCAGGTCCGCGACCCGGCCGGCGTGCGCCGCCGCCAGGTGCTGGAGCACCTCCGTCTCGTGGTGCACCAGCGGGTCCGGCTCCGCGGAGGCCAGTGCCTCCGGATCCACCTGTTCCGCGCCCCACAGGTCGTCCACCGAGATCTCTCCCACCTCCAGGCGCAGCAGCGTCCCGCCCGGGCGCTCCCCGAGCAGCGCCCCGTACACCGCGCGGTCGACCCCGCGCACCCGCGTCAGCCACCCGGTGAGCCAGGCGCGGCCTCGGATACGATGGGGCACGGACACCGGCGCCACGTCCGTGATCTCGATCACGGCGGGGAGGTCGGCGTCCTGGGCGTGAGCGGCTGCCCTGGCGGCCGCGGATTCCCCTGACACCAGGAGAATCACGTCCCCGTCCGGGGTGACGGTCCGAGCGGCCGCCATCCCTGTCACCCACTCTCCCTGGTCAAGGGACCGCACCTGGTCACGAGCACCCGGCAGAGTGAGGGATACTGAGGCGTTGGACTCTACGAGGGTTCGTACGCGTTCGGCTCCGGTGAGCTGCCGAACGCCTTCCCTGGGACGCGGCTGACCTTGCTTATCGTCGTCGTCAGCGGATTCTGTTGCGTTTGAATCCGAACTGCGATGCGCACTGGGCAGGGGGATCCCATGTGGTCGAGACATTACGTCCTCCTCGCTAAGGTAAGCCTCACCTAACTTACATGGAGGTAGGTTCCCCGTGAACCAGAAGCGACCCAAGGTCAAGAAGTCTCGTGCCCTCGGCATCGCCCTGACGCCGAAGGCCGTCAAGTACTTCGAGGCCCGCCCCTACCCGCCGGGCGAGCACGGCCGTGGCCGCAAGCAGAACTCGGACTACAAGGTCCGTCTGCTGGAGAAGCAGCGTCTGCGCGCGCAGTACGACATCTCCGAGCGCCAGATGGCCCGCGCGTACGACCGCGCCAAGAAGGCCGAGGGCAAGACGGGCGAGGCGCTGGTCGTCGAGCTTGAGCGTCGTCTCGACGCCCTGGTGCTGCGTTCGGGCATCGCCCGCACGATCTACCAGGCCCGCCAGATGGTCGTTCACGGCCACATCGAGGTCAACGGCGCCAAGGTCGACAAGCCGTCGTTCCGTGTCCGCCCGGACGACGTCATCACCGTGCGCGAGCGCAGCCGCGAGAAGGTCCCGTTCCAGGTTGCCCGTGAGGGTGGCTACGCAGGTGAGGGCGAGACCCCGCGCTACCTGCAGGTCAACCTGAAGGCCCTGGCCTTCCGCCTGGACCGCGAGCCGAACCGCAAGGAAATCCCGGTCATCTGCGACGAGCAGCTCGTCGTCGAGTACTACGCCCGCTGATCCAGCGGCCGTAGGCTCACAGGCTGGTCAGCCCGCCGGTTCCCCCTCGGGGGAGCCGGCGGGTTTCCCGTTTCCGGCTCCGCGCCGCCCCCAGCGGTCCGGCCGCCCGCGGCATGTCGTCCGAGACCAGCGCCAGGCACCCCAGCCGGTGCGCCGCATAGGCCGTCGCCACCGCATTGCCGGTCTGCGCCGCCCCGTCCCGGCACGCCAGCCGCAGATTCGGCAGCGCCGCCTCCACCAGCGCGGCCACCTCCTCCTGGCGCGGGCTGAACCAGTCCAGCTCGCACCAGCTCGCCAGCCCCAGGTACCAGTCCCGGTGCCGCCGCCGCAGCCGCCCCGCCTCGCCCAGCGGGTCCAGCCGGCCCGCCCCGTACATCCGTACGGTCTCCAGCATCCGGTAGCGCACCCCGGCCGCCATCTCCTCGCGGACCAGCAGCGACTGCGCGAGCAGCTCGTCCACCACGTCGCGGCCGCGCACACGTACTCGGCGGCGTCCAGGTCGAACGGCCCGGCGAACACCGACAGCCGCGCCCACAGCAGCCGCTCCCGGGCCGTGCACAGCTCATGGCTCCAGCCGATCGCCGTACGCAGCGCGCGGTGCCGTGGCAGCACCCCGCGCGCCCGCCCGTCAGCAGCGCGAACCGGTCCTCCAGCCGGGCCGGGACCTGCGCGGGGGACAGCGCCCGCAGCCGGCCCGCGGCCAGCTCCAGGGCGAGCGGGATCCCGTCGAGCCGGGCGCACAGCTCGGCCGGCACCGCCCGGTCGGCCCCGGTCACGGCGAAACCCGGGACCGCAGCCGCCGCCCGCTGCGCCACAGCGCCATCGCCTCCTCGGGCACGGGCGGGGCCGGCGGGAGGGCCGGCTCCCCGTCGAGGGCGAGCGGCCGCCGCCGGCACCCGCAGGCCGGGGGAGTGGCGCAGCAAGCTCCCGCACCAGCTCGATCGTCTCGTCGACCAGGTGCTCGAAGCCGTCCAGCACCAGCCGCCGCCCGGCCAGGTGCTCGGCCGGCACCGTCCGGGGCGGCCGGGAGGTGTGGTGTCGGTCAGCCCCAGTGCCTCCGCGAGCGTGACGCCGACGAGCGCCGGATCCCGTACGCGGGACAGCTCGGCGAGCCACACGCCGTCGCAGTAGCGTTCCTGCTCGGTGTCGGCCGCGCGCCGCGCCGCCGCCGGCGCCAGCCGGGACGTGCCCACCCCGCCCACGCCGGTCACCGTGACCAGCCGGGAGGAGTCCAGCAGCCGCGCCACCTCGGCGAGCTCGGCACCCCGGCCGACGAAGCCGCTGAGCTCCGAGGGAAGATTGCCGGGCGTTCCCTGTGGAATCGGCCTCCCTCGCACGGGGCGCGGAGGGTAGTGCTCCGGATGCGCTGCGTACAAGGCGGTCCGGCGAGACCTTGAATTCCGGTACGGCGGTGGATCTCGGGCGCGATAGGGTCGGAGAACGACTTTTCTACGTGCTGACCAACAGGCAGAAAGCGGTGCAACGTGTCCGGTGGAGAGGTGGCCGGGATCCTGGTGGCCGTCTTCTGGGCCATCCTCGTCTCGTTCCTTGCCGTGGCGCTGGCGAGGCTGGCGCAGGTGCTCAAGGCGACCACCAAGCTCGTGGCCGACGTGACCGAGCAGGCCGTTCCGCTGCTCGCGGACGCCTCCACGACCGTCCGCTCCGCGCGCACCCAGCTCGACCGGGTCGACGCCATCGCGAGCGACGTGCAGGAAGTGACCTCGAACGCCTCCGCGCTGTCCTCCACCGTGGCCTCCACCTTCGGCGGCCCGCTGGTCAAGGTCGCCGCCTTCGGCTACGGCGTCCGCAGGGCGCTGGGCCGGACGCCGGAGGAGGAACCGCGCGGAGCGTCCCGACGCACCGTGTTCGTGGGCCGTACGGTGCCGGCAGCCCGGCGCCGGAAGCAGAAGGGCTGAGACCGCCGATGTTCCGCCGAGCCTTCTGGTTCACCGCAGGCGCAGCCGCCGGCGTGTGGGCCACCACCAAAGTCAACCGGCAGCTGAAGAAGCTGACACCGGAGAGCCTCGCCGCGCAGGCCGCCGACAAGGCGCTGGAGGCGGGCCACCGCCTCAAGGACTTCGCCCTCGACGTCAAGGCGGGAATGTCGCAGCGCGAGGACGAGCTGAAAGACGCACTGGGACTGCAGCACGATCCGGACCGGCCCGACAACGTCACGGCCCTCCCCGGACCGCGCCGCCTGCAGGCCATCCCGAACGGCAAGACCACCCCCCGACCGAACCCTTCGTACAACCGGAATGAGGACCACTGATGGAGTCGGCTGAGATTCGCCGCCGCTGGCTGAGCTTCTTCGAGGAGCGCGGTCACACCGTCGTCCCTTCGGCGTCGCTCATCGCGGACGACCCGACTCTGCTGCTGGTCAATGCGGGCATGGTCCCGTTCAAGCCGTACTTCCTCGGTGAGACCAAGCCCCCCGCCCCGCGGGCCACCAGTGTGCAGAAGTGCGTCCGTACCCCGGACATCGAAGAGGTCGGCAAGACCACTCGCCACGGCACGTTCTTCCAGATGTGCGGCAACTTCTCCTTCGGGGACTACTTCAAGGAAGGAGCCATCCGCTACGCCTGGGAGCTGCTCACCACGCCCCAGGACCAGGGTGGCTACGGCCTGGAGCCCGAGAAGCTCTGGATCACCGTCTACCTCGACGACGACGAGGCCGAGCAGATCTGGCGCGAGAAGATCGGCGTCCCCGCCGAGCGCATCCAGCGCCTGGGCAAGAAGGACAACTTCTGGTCCATGGGCGTCCCCGGCCCCTGCGGCCCCTGCTCCGAGATCAACTACGACCGCGGCCCGGAGTTCGGCGTCGAGGGCGGCCCCGCCGTCAACGACGAGCGCTACGTGGAGATCTGGAACCTCGTCTTCATGCAGTACGAGCGCGGCGCCGGCGACGGGAAGGAAGACTTCCCGATCCTCGGCGACCTGCCGTCGAAGAACATCGACACCGGCCTCGGCCTCGAACGTCTCGCCATGATCCTGCAGGGCGTGCAGAACATGTACGAGACCGACACCCTGCGCGTGGTCATGGACAAGGCCACCGAGCTGACCGGCGTGCAGTACGGCGCCGCCAAGGACAGCGACGTCTCCATGCGCGTGGTCGCCGACCACATCCGCACCTCCGTGATGCTCATCGGCGACGGCGTGACCCCCGGCAACGAGGGCCGCGGATACGTGCTGCGCCGCATCATGCGCCGTGCCATCCGCAACATGCGCCTCATGGGCGCCACCGGCCCGGTCGTGCAGGACCTCGTCGACGTCGTGATCAACACGATGGGGCAGCAGTACCCGGAGCTGATCACCGACCGCAAGCGCATCGAGACCGTCGCGCTGGCCGAGGAGGCCGCCTTCCTCAAGGCCCTCAAGGGCGGCACCAACATCCTCGACACCGCCGTGACGGAAACCAAGGCCGCCGGCGGCACCGTCCTCTCCGGCGACAAGGCGTTCCTGCTCCACGACACCTGGGGCTTCCCGATCGACCTGACCCTGGAGATGGCCGCCGAGCAGGGCCTGTCGGTGGACGAGCCCGGCTTCCGCCGCCTGATGCAGGAGCAGCGCGACCGCGCCAAGGCCGACGCCAAGGCCAAGAAGACCGGCCACGCCGACGTCTCCGCGTACCGCGAGATCGCCGACAGCGCCGGGGCCACCGAGTTCACCGGCTACGCCACCAACCAGGGCGAGTCCACCATCGTCGGCCTGCTGGTCAACGGCGTCTCCGCGCCCGCCGCCTCGGAGGGCGACGACGTCGAGGTCGTCCTCGACCGCACGCCCTTCTACGCCGAGGGCGGCGGCCAGCTCGCCGACCAGGGCCGGATCAAGCTCGACTCCGGCGCCGTCATCGTCGTCCGCGACGTGCAGCAGCCGGTCCCCGGCGTCTCCGTGCACAAGGGCTCCGTGCAGGTCGGCGAGGTGACCGTGGGCGCCTCCGCCTACGCCGCCATCGACGTGCACCGCCGCCGGGCCATCGCCCGCGCCCACTCGGCCACCCACCTGACCCACCAGGCGCTGCGCGACGCCCTCGGCCCGACGGCCGCCCAGGCCGGCTCCGAGAACTCGCCCGGCCGCTTCCGCTTCGACTTCGGCTCGCCGAACGCCGTCCCCGGCACGGTCCTCACCGACGTCGAGCAGAAGATCAACGACGTGCTCGCCCGCGAGCTCGACGTCACCGCCGAGATCATGAGCATCGACGAGGCGAAGAAGCAGGGCGCCATCGCCGAGTTCGGCGAGAAGTACGGCGAGCGCGTGCGCGTCGTCACCATCGGCGACTTCTCCAAGGAGCTGTGCGGCGGCACCCACGTCGGCAACACCAGCCAGCTCGGCCTGGTGAAGCTGCTCGGCGAGTCCTCCATCGGCTCCGGCGTGCGCCGCGTCGAGGCCCTGGTCGGCGTCGACGCGTACAACTTCCTGGCCAAGGAGCACACGGTCGTCGCCCAGCTCCAGGAGCTGGTCAAGGGCCGTCCGGAGGAGCTGCCGGAGAAGATCGCCTCCATGCTCGGCAAGCTGAAGGACGCCGAGAAGGAGATCGAGAAGTTCCGCGCGGAGAAGGTGCTCCAGGCCGCCGCCGGTCTCGCCGCGGGCGCCCAGGACATCCGCGGGGTCGCCCTCGTCGTGGGTTCGGTGCCGGACGGTACGGGCGCCGACGACCTGCGCAAGCTGGTCCTCGACGTCCGCGGCCGCATCCAGGGCGACCGCCCGGCCGTCGTGGCCCTGTTCGCCGTGGCGAACGACCGCCCGCTGACCGTCATCGCCACCAACGAGGCGGCCCGCGAGCGCGGCCTGAAGGCCGGCGACTTGGTCCGCACGGCCGCCAAGACCCTCGGTGGCGGCGGTGGCGGCAAGCCGGACGTCGCCCAGGGCGGCGGCCAGAACCCGGCCGCCGTCCCCGAGGCCATCGCCGCGGTCGAGCGCCTCGTCGTCGAGACGGTCTGACGATGACCCTGCGCCGCGGCCGCCGTCTCGCCATCGACGTCGGGGACGCCCGGATCGGGGTCGCCTCGTGCGACCCCGACGGGGTGCTCGCCACACCGGTGGAAACCGTTCCGGGCCGGGACGTCCCCTTCGCCCACCGGCGGCTGCGGCAGCTCGTCGAGGAGTACGAGCCGCTGGAAGTCGTGGTCGGCCTGCCCCGCTCGCTCAGCGGGCGGGAGGGGCCGGCCGCGGCCAAGGTGCGCGCCTTCGCCACGGAACTGGCCAAGGGCATCAAGCCGGTGACGGTCCGTCTGGTGGACGAGCGGATGACCACGGTCACCGCCGCCCAGGGGCTGCGGGCCTCCGGGAAGAACGCCAAGAAGGGCCGCTCGGTGATCGACCAGGCGGCCGCCGTGGTGATCCTTCAGAACGCTCTTGAGACCGAACGGGTATCAGGTAATCCGCCCGGTGAGTGCGTCGAAGTGGTTGTCTGATCGCGATACGGTAACGTTCCGCGCGATGCGACGGCATTCGAACAGTCGTCGCCCACCACTTCAGAGGCGGAACCGGGTGCCGCGGCGGACGTAGCCGCTGCCTCCGTCTCGCGGCTCTAGGGGATCGATGACTGAGTATGGCCGGGGCCGAGGCCCCGAACCGTGGCACCCGGAGGACCCCCTGTACGGGGACCAGGGGTGGAACGGCCATGAGGCCCAGCAGGTTCAGATGCCCTACGGCGGCGCCCCGCAGCAGCAGTACCCGCAGGAGCCGCAGTACCAGGAGCCGCAGTACCCGCAGCAGCCACAGCAGTACCCGCAGTACGAGCAGCAGCAGTACCAGGAGCCGCAGCAGGAGTACGCCCCGCAGCAGTTCCAGCAGCAGCCCACGTACGACGGCCAGGCCTGGGACACCCAGGCCCAGGCCCAGGCCGAGTACGCCGGCGTCGCACAGGCCGTCGACCCGTACGCGGGCGCGGACCCGTACGCCCAGCAGCCCGTCGGCGGCTACCCGGGCGAGGCTCCCGACCTGTACGGCACCGACGAGGCCTACCCGCCGCCGGTGCCCCCGGGCCGGCGCCACCTGATCCCCGAGCAGGACCCGGAGACGGACGACCCGGCGGAGGACACCTCCTCGTCGCCGTCCGGAGCGGAGAACGGCCCCGGCGAGCCGTCCGGCGGCGGGCGCCGCTCGGGCCGTTCGAAGGGCAAGCAGAAACGACGCAGCGGCACGGCCTGCCTGATCGTGGCCGTCGTGATCGCGGGTGTCGTCGGCGGTGGCGGCTACTACGGCTACACGTACCTGAAGGACCGGTTCGGCACGGCCGCGGACTATGCCGGGGCCGGCACCGACGAGTCGGTCGACGTGGAGATCCCCAAGGACGCCACCATGGCCCAGATGGGCCGCATCCTGAAGGCGCAGGGCGTGGTCGCCAGCGTGGAGGCGTTCGTCAACGCCGCGACGGTGAACCCCAAGGGCAAGGCCATCCAGCCGGGCGTCTACCCCCTGAAGAAGAAGATGTCGGCCGCCGAGTGCGTCGCGCTGCTGGTCGACCCCTCCAAGCTGCACGTGCTCACGATCCCCGAGGGCAGCCGCAACGCCGAGGTCTACAAGATGATCGACGCGAAGTACGGCAAGCCGGCGGGCACCACGAGGGACCTCGCCAAGCGCGAGGCGAAGAACCTGGGCCTCCCGGCCTGGGCCAACAACAACCCGAAGATCATCGACCCGCTCGAAGGCTTCCTCTACCCGGCGCGCTACGACCTCACCAGCGGCAGCACTCCCGAGTCGCTGCTCAAGGAGATGATCAAGAACGCGACCACGAAGTACGCGGAGATCGGCATCGAGGGCAAGGCCAAGGAGCTCGGCCTCGACAACCCGCTCCAGCTCGTCACCGTCGCCAGTCTCGTCAACGCCGAAGGCAAGAACCACGACGACTTCCGCAAGATGTCCGAGGTCATCTACAACCGTCTGAAGAAGACGAACGACGTCACCAACCAGAAGCTTGAGTTCGACTCGACGATCAACTACCTGAAGGGCACGAGCGACATCAACGTCACCCGCGCGGAGACGAAGACGCTCGACAACGCCTACAACACCTACTTCTACAAGGGCCTGCCGCCCGGTCCCATCGGCAACCCGGGCAAGGACGCCCTGGCGGCCACGCTCGACCCCGACAAGGGCGGCTGGATGTTCTTCGTCTCGGTTGACGGAGAGACGACCACCTACACCAAGACCTTCGCCGAACACGAGAAACTGGTCGCGGAATTCAACGAGCGACAGAAGCAGAAAAACGGCGGGTAGGTAACACATGTCACGCATACGGGCCGCGGTGCTGGGTTCGCCCATCGAGCACTCCCTCTCACCGGTGCTGCACCGCGCCGCCTACCGGGAGCTCGGCCTCGACGAGTGGTCGTACGACCGCTTCGAGATCGACGAGGCCGCGCTCCCGGAGTTCATCGCCGGCCTGGGCCCCGAATGGGCCGGGCTCTCCCTGACGATGCCGCTCAAGCGGGCGATCATCCCGCTGCTCGACGGCATCAGCGACACCGCCGCCGCCGTCGAGGCGGTCAACACGGTCGTCCTCACCGAGGACGGCCGGCGGATCGGCGACAACACCGACATCCCGGGGATCGTCGCCGCCCTGCGCGAACGGGGCGTCGAGAAGGTGGAGACCGCGGCCATCCTCGGCGCGGGCGCCACCGCCTCCTCGGCCCTGGCCGCGCTCGCGCGGGTCTGCACCGGCGAGGTCACCGTGTACGTCCGCTCCGAGGTCCGCGCCGCCGAGATGCGCCAGTGGGGCGAGCGGCTCGGCGTGGCCGTCCGTACGGCCGACTGGTCCGACGCGGCCGAGGCGCTGGCCGCGCCGCTGGTGATCGCCACCACCCCGGCGCGCGCCACCGACGCCCTCGCCCCGTCCGTACCGGCGGGCGCCGCCACCCTCTTCGACGTGCTGTACGACCCGTGGCCGACCGCCCTGGCCGCCGCCTGGTCCCGGCAGGGCGGCACCCTCCTCGGCGGTCTCGACCTCCTGGTCCACCAGGCGGTGCTCCAGGTCGAGCAGATGACCGGCTGCGCCGCCGGCCCGCTGGCCGCCATGCGGACCGCCGGCGAGGCCGCGCTGCGGGCCCGGCACTGAACCGGCCGCCGGCACACCTGATGCACTGCGCGGGCTGATCTTGCCCGCCGCATCCCGGCTCCGCCATGGTGGAGGACGGGTAGGCCGCCGTCCGACAGCTGGACCGGAGCGCGGTGTACCGGCCCGGACGTGGGAGGATCGGGTAGTGGCGGGTCCTGGCCGCGCGCCCCAGCCAGCGCTGGGAGTGCCCCGGACCGCGCCGCCGCTGTACCAGGCGCGAGCATGAGGAGCATCGTTGAGCAGGTTGCGTTGGCTGACCGCCGGGGAGTCGCACGGCCCGGCGCTGGTGGCGACGCTGGAGGGGCTTCCCGCCGGCGTCCCGGTCACCACTGAGCTGGTGGCCGACCATCTGGCGCGGCGCCGCCTCGGCTACGGGCGTGGTGCGCGGATGAAGTTCGAGCAGGACGAGGTCACGTTCCTCGGCGGGGTCCGGCACGGCCTGTCGCTGGGTTCCCCGATCGCCGTGATGGTGGGGAACACGGAGTGGCCGAAGTGGGAGAAGGTCATGTCGGCCGACCCCGTGGACCCCTCGGAGCTGAAGGAGACGGGCCGCAACGCCCCCCTGACGCGCCCGCGCCCGGGCCACGCGGACCTCGCCGGCATGCAGAAGTACGGCTTCGACGAGGCCCGCCCGATCCTTGAGCGTGCGAGCGCCCGGGAAACGGCCGCCCGTGTCGCGCTCGGCGCCATCGCCCGTTCCTTCCTCAAGGACGTCGCGGGCATCGAGATCGTCTCGCACGTGGTGGAGCTGGCGTCGGCGAAGGCCCCGTACGGGGTGTACCCGACCCCGGCGGACGTGCAGAAGCTGGACGCCGATCCGGTGCGCTGCCTGGACGCGGACGCGTCGAAGGCGATGGTGGCGGAGATCGACCAGGCCCACAAGGACGGCGACACCCTGGGCGGTGTGGTCGAGGTGCTGGCGTACGGGGTGCCGGTGGGCCTCGGCTCGCACGTGCACTGGGACCGCCGGCTCGATGCGCGTCTGGCGGCTGCGCTGATGGGCATCCAGGCCATCAAGGGCGTGGAGGTCGGCGACGGCTTCGACCTGGCGCGGGTGCCGGGCTCCCAGGCGCACGACGAGATCGTCTCGACCCCGGAGGGCATCAAGCGCACCTCGGGCCGCTCCGGCGGCACGGAGGGCGGTCTGACCACGGGTGAGCTGCTGCGCGTACGGGCCGCGATGAAGCCGATCGCGACGGTACCGAAGGCCCTGGCCACGGTGGACGTCGCCACGGGCGAGGCCGCCGCCGCGCACCACCAGCGCTCCGACGTCTGCGCCGTGCCGGCCGCGGGCATCGTGGCGGAGGCGATGGTGGCGCTGGTCCTGGCCGACGCGGTGGTCGAGAAGTTCGGCGGCGACTCGGTCCCCGAAACCCGCCGCAACGTCCGGTCCTACCTCGACAACCTCCAGATCCGGTGACCGGCGGACCACTGGTCGTCCTCGTCGGACCCATGGGATCCGGCAAGTCCACGGTGGGGGCGCTGCTGGCCGAGCGGCTCGGCGTCCCCTACCGGGACACCGACGCCGACATCGTCGCGGCCCAGGGCCGCACGATCTCGGACATCTTCGTCGACGAGGGCGAGCCGTACTTCCGTGAGCTGGAACGGCAGGCCGTCGCCACCGCCGTCGCCGAGCACACCGGAGTCCTCGCCCTCGGCGGCGGCGCCGTCCTCGACGCGGGCAGCCGCGCCCTGCTGGCCGGACTGCCCGTCGCCTACCTGTCGATGGACGTCGACGAAGCCGTCCGGCGCGTCGGCCTCGGCGCCGCGCGTCCGCTGCTCACCGTCAACCCGCGCCGCCAGTGGCGCGAGCTGATGGAGGCCCGCCGGCCCCTGTACACCGAAGTCGCGCGCGTCGTCGTGGCCACTGACGACCGCACCCCCGAAGAGGTCGCCCAGGCGGTCCTCGACGCTCTGGAGTTGAAGGACGTATGACAGACCAGGACCAGGTGACGCGGATCCACGTCGGCGGCAGCGCCGGCCACGACCCGTACGACGTGCTGGTCGGCCGGCAGCTGCTCGGCGAGCTCGGCAGCCTGATCGGTACGAAGGCCCAGCGGGTCGCCGTCATCCACCCCGAGGCACTCGCCTCGACCGGTGAGGCACTGCGCGACGACCTGGCCCAGCAGGGCTACGAGGCCGTCGCCATCCAGGTGCCGAACGCCGAGGAGGCCAAGACGGCCGAGGTCGCGGCGTACTGCTGGAAGGCGCTCGGCCAGTCCGGGTTCACCCGCACCGACGTGATCGTCGGCGTCGGCGGAGGCGCCACCACCGACCTGGCGGGCTTCGTCGCGGCCACCTGGCTGCGCGGGGTGCGGTGGATCGCCGTCCCCACCACCGTGCTCGCGATGGTCGACGCGGCCGTCGGCGGCAAGACCGGCATCAACACCGCCGAGGGCAAGAACCTGGTGGGTTCCTTCCACCCGCCCGCCGGGGTGCTGTGCGACCTGGCGGCGCTGGACTCCCTGCCGGTCAACGACTACGTCAGCGGCCTCGCCGAGATCATCAAGGCCGGCTTCATCGCCGACCCGGCGATCCTCGACCTGATCGAGGCGGACCCGGCGGCGGCCCGCACCCCCGAAGGCCCGCACACCGCCGAGCTGATCTGCCGCTCCATCCAGGTCAAGGCGGACGTCGTCTCCAGCGACCTGAAGGAGTCGGGCCTGCGCGAGATCCTCAACTACGGGCACACCCTCGCGCACGCCATCGAGAAGAACGAGCGCTACAAGTGGCGCCACGGCGCGGCCGTTTCGGTCGGCATGGTCTTCGCCGCCGAACTGGGCCGGCTCGCGGGCCGGCTCGACGACGCGACGGCCGACCGGCACCGGGAGATCCTCGCCGCCGTGGGCCTGCCGCTCACCTACCGCGGCGACCAGTGGCCCAAGCTGCTCCAGACCATGCAGGTCGACAAGAAGTCCCGCGGCAACCTGCTGCGCTTCATCGTCCTGGACGGCCTCGCCAAGCCCACCGTCCTGGAGGGCCCCGACCCGGCGCACCTCATCGCCGCCTACGGCGAGGTGTCGGCATGAGCCGCAAGGTACTCGTGCTGAACGGCCCGAACCTGGGCCGGCTCGGCTCGCGCGAACCCGACGTGTACGGGGCCACCTCGTACGCCGGACTCGTCGAGAGCTGCCGTGCGCTCGGGGAGGAGCTCGGCTTCGACGTCGAGGTCCGCGAGACGAACGACGAGGGCGAGCTGATCCGCTGGCTGCACGAGGCGGCGGACGGGAAGATCCCCGTGGTCATCAACCCCGGCGCCTTCACGCACTACTCGTACGGGATGCGGGACGCGGCCGCGCAGCGCACCGCCCCGCTGATCGAGGTGCACATCTCGAACCCGTACGCCCGCGAGGAGTTCCGGCACACCTCGGTCATCGCCTCGGTGGCGACGGGGACGGTGGCGGGCTTCGGCATCGGCTCCTACCGGCTGGCGCTGCGCGCGCTGGCGGACGAAGTCGCGCTCTGACGGTGCTGGTGGGCGCCGCGGCCGCCGGGGTCATATAACGTTCTCGCATCAGTCGGTGCGAGAACGAGACGGAGTGGCAGCGGATGCAGCAAGGAGTGGGGGGCGGCGGCGCGGGCTGGGGACAGCCGGGGCACCATCCGGCGGCGCCCGCGCAGCCGCCGATACCCCCTGCACAGGGGTGGCCGGTCGCACCGCCGGCGCCGGTGCCGGACGCCGCCACCGGACACATCCCGCTGCCGCCCGCGGTGGCCGGCGGCACCGGCGGTGCCACGCTGGCCGTGCTGCTGATCGGCCCGGCGGGCGCCGGGAAGACCACGGTGGCCCGGCACTGGGCGAGCACCCGGCCGGTGCCGACCGCGCACGTCAGCCTGGACGACGTCCGGGAATGGGTGTGCTCCGGCTTCGCCGACCCGCAGGCGGGCTGGAACGACCAGTCCGAGGCCCAGTACCGCCTGGCCCGCCGCACCTGCGGCTTCGCCGCCCGCAACTTCCTGGCGAACGGGATCTCCTGCATCCTTGACGACGCCGTCTTCCCGGACCGGCCGGTCGTCGGCCTCGGCGGCTGGAAACGGCACGTGGGCCCCGCCCTGCTGCCGGTCGTGCTGCTGCCGGGCCTGGAGATCGTCCTGGAGCGCAACGCCGCCCGCTCCGGCAACCGGCGGCTCTCGGACGAGGAAGTCGCCCGGATCCACGGCCGGATGGCGGGCTGGTACGGCTCCGGCCTGCCGATCATCGACAATTCCGACCTCGACGTCGAGGCCACGTCCCGCGCCCTGGACGACGCCCTGGCCCGCGCCATCACGGCTCCCGCCTACTGATCCCGACAGGCCCGCCAGGCCCGGACGGACCTGCTCGCCAGGACGGATGCGGCACACGCTCGTACGCTCGAAAACATGTCAGACGTGTACGCGACCCGCCGAGGCCTGCTGCGCGACCGCTGCGCCGCCGCCGGAAACGCCGCCGCACTGATCACGCGTCCGGCAAACGTGCGCTACCTCAGCGGCGCCTCACCCAAGGGTGCGGTACTGCTCGTCGGCCCCGACGGCGGCGACATGCTGTTCACCCTCGGTCCGCCCACCGGCGACATCGACGAGGGCCGGCTCGACGAGCACCTGAAGGTCAGCGTGCTCCCCACCCCGGGGGCCGACCCTGCCGTCGCCGCGGCGGACATGGCGGCCTCCGCACGCGCGGACGCACTCGCCGTCGAGGAGCACCACCTCACCGTCGCCCGGCACCGAGCCCTGGGCTCCGTGGCGCCCGGCCTGCGCCTCGCTGACCTCGGCACCGCCGTGGAGCAGCAGCGCCTGGTCAAGGACGAGGAGGAGATCGCCTGCCTGCGGATCGCCGCCGAGATCGCCGACCAGGCCCTCGGCGAGCTGCTGGAGTCGATCCTCGTCGGCCGCACCGAACGCCACCTCGCGCTGGAGCTGGAGCGCCGCCTCGTGGACCACGGGGCGGACGGGCCGGCCTTCCCGACCTCCGTGGGCACCGGACCGCACTCCGGCCGCTCCCGGCACCGCCCCTCCGACCGCCGGGTCGAGGAAGGCGACTTCCTGTCCGTCTGCCTGGGGGCGAACTACCGCGGCTACCGCTGTGAGATCGGCCGGACCTTCGTGATCGGCACCAGCCCCGCCGACTGGCAGATCGAGCTCTACGACCTCGTCTTCGCGGCCCAGCGGGCCGGGCGGGAAGCACTGGTGCCCGGCGCCGCGTACCGCGACGTCGACCGTGCCGCGCGCTCCGTCCTCGACTCCGCGGGCCACGGGGAGGCCCTCGCGCCGTGGACCGGACACGGCGTCGGACTCGAAATCGACGAGGACCCGCAGCTTGCACCTACGGCAATGGGTAAACTGGACGCTTGCGTGCCGGTCACCGTCGAACCGGGGGTCCACCTCCCGGGCCGGGGCGGAGTCCGGATCGATGACACGCTCGTCGTACGCCCCGAGGCGGACGGCGGTCCCGAGCTACTCACCATTACGACCAAGGAGCTGCTCGCGCTCTAGCCCGCCGCGGCGGGCTGTGCGCGCACCCGTGGTCTTCCAGTGCAGGAGATTCCGCAACCGTGGCTTCCACGAACGACCTCAAGAACGGCATGGTGCTCAAGCTCGACGGTGACCAGCTCTGGTCCGTCGTCGAGTTCCAGCACGTCAAGCCCGGCAAGGGCCCGGCCTTCGTGCGCACCAAGCTCAAGCACGTGCTCTCCGGCAAGGTCGTCGACAAGACCTTCAACGCCGGCACGAAGGTCGAGACGGCCACCATCGACCGCCGCGACATGCAGTTCTCGTACATGGACGGCGACTACTTCGTCTTCATGGACATGCAGACCTACGACCAGCTGATGGTCGACCGCAAGGCCGTCGGCGACGCCGCCAACTTCCTGATCGAGGGCTTCACCGCCTCCGTCGCCCAGCACGAGGGCGAGGTGCTGTACGTCGAGCTCCCGGCCGCCGTCGAGCTCGTCATCGAGCACACCGACCCGGGCGTCCAGGGCGACCGCTCCACCGGCGGCACCAAGCCGGCCCGCCTGGAGACCGGCTACGAGATCCAGGTCCCGCTGTTCGTCACCACGGGCGAGAAGGTCAAGGTCGACACCCGTACCAGCGACTACCTCGGCCGGGTGAGCAGCTAACCGTGGCTGCCCGCAGCAACGCGCGCAAGCGCGCCTTCCAGATCCTGTTCGAGGCCGACCAGCGCGGGGTGCCCGTGCGCGAGGTCCTCGCGGACTGGATCCGCCACGCGAGGTCGGACGACCGGCAGCCTCCGGTCAGCGCCTTCACGATGGACCTCGTCGAGGGGTACGCCGACAAGGTGAACCGCATCGACGACCTGATCGTCACCTACGCCGTGGACTGGGAGCTCGACCGCATGCCGGTCGTGGACCGGAACATCGTGCGGCTCGGTGCGTACGAGCTGATCTGGGTGGACGACACCCCGGACGCCGTGGCCATCGACGAGGCCGTGCAGCTCGCCAAGGAGTTCTCGACGGACGAGTCGCCCTCGTTCGTGAACGGGCTGCTGGCCCGCTTCAAGGACCTCAAGCCGAGCCTGCGCCGGGGCGAGTAGCCCCCGGCGGCTCGGCCGCCTCGGCCCTACGGAGGGGCCGCCCCGCCCCCCCGCGCG
>NZ_JBEZBN010000028.1:0-93122 GCF_040647115.1 Streptomyces sp. NPDC044571 | reverse complement strand
ACGGGCTCCCTCAACCGATCCGCCAGCTCCATGGAATCGATCGACCCGGCGACGTCGCCCAGCTCGTACCGGACTTGTCCGATGTGGTAGTTCAGCGCCGAAGGGTCGTATGAGCCGAAGGCCTTCGCCCTCGACTCCGCCTTCTCCATCGCGGTCTCCGCTTCCTTGATCCGCATGAGGGCGCCGGTGCGGTCCCGGGTCTGGGCGGCGGCGTGGGCTTGCTGTCCGGTGAGGAAGGCGAGCATCCTCGGCCCGGCCTGCGGGGAGGCGGAAGCGGCGGCGTCGGCCAGGCGTAGCGCGAGGGGACCGTGACCGAGGTCTACGGCCTGAACGCTCATCCCGCGCAAGGTGGTGCAGTACGTGAGGTGGTCACCTGCGGCTCCGGCCAGTTCGAGGGCCTTCATGTAGTACTGCTGGGCGAGGCCGTCCTGGCGCTCGTCCATCGCCATGTAGCCCGTGAGGTAGCAGTGATCGGCGGCGGCCGAGCGCAGCGCGTTCTTCGCGCTGTCGGAGGCGGTGGCCTTGAGTGCCGGAACGATGGTGTTCACGAGGAACGCGGCAGCCACGGGCCTTGCCATTCGGCCCCCGAATTTGTCGTCCATATCGCTTATGTGCTCAGTCATCGCGATGATCGTGTCAACGTCCGCCATCCCGATCCGGGTGTGGGGGTCGGCCTGGATCCGCTCAAGCCTGCCTTGTACGTCCGGCCAGCCCGGGATAATCGCAGCAGCCGAGAACAGTCCCGCGCGGAGAACACTCCTGCGTGAAGGGTCCATGTCTGCGCTCCCGAGATCGACCAGTCCAGCCACGGTATCCGGCGACTGATCCGAAAGCTCGGGCGATTCGGCGAAACCGGCCGTGCAGGCGGTGACGGGCCTGCCCAGCTTCCGTGACAGCGCTTCGAGGATCAGCGGCCGGACCGTCTTACGCGGCAACGTCCCGCCGAGCCACTTTGGAATGGCTGTCTCGTCGTAGCCGAAGGAGATGCCCACCTCGGCGCCCACGCGGTCGATGGCCCGGATGAACTGCCCCCGCGACCAACCGGTTTCGTCGAAGAGGGCCGCTAAGGCTGTGTTCGGTGTGCGTGCCGTCATTGTCGTCCCCCGAACTTTCACGGCTTTCACGGTCCAGTCCCGCTCCAACGGTACTCACTATCCGTGGCTGCCGGTTGACTGAACACCAGGCCGTCCCCACTGGGCGGACGTCCCCTCAGCAGCGGGTCGCAGGCCCTTCCTCGCGCCGCCCTGCGGCCCGCTGCGTCCCCGTCGGACAGGAGCCAGGACATGAGCACCCCCTCCCTGCCGTGCCGGAAGCGCGGGGCGAGCGGACGCACCCTCGCCTTGCACGATCCGAGCCCGCCGAACCGGCCGCTGTGGTTTCGCGCGGCCGGCGGTCGGGAGAAGGTCATGGGCCGCGCCCTTCGAGACGGGGCTGGATGGACAGGCCACGGTGGGCGGATCGGTGGTTCCGGTTGGGCTGGCGACAGTGGATCTTGCAGGCGTTGATCGTGCTGATCGTGTTCGGACTGATGGTCGCGTACTGGTACGCGAGGGAGAGAGGGGACGATGACCATGGAGCACACCAGGGCGGAGGAACCGGGCCGGCTGCCCGTGTGCACGCCGCAGCAGGAGTTACGGCGAAGGCGGGTCCTGGAAGAACTGGAAAGCTCCAAGGACCTTTTTGTCGATGCCGGCAACGAGTACCTTTCGGCGATTGGCGCCGGTGAGGCCCGCCCGACTTGTCAGGGCGGCACAGAGTGAGCAGGCTGCCGACCCTGTCGAACCCGCTTGGCTCGTCCTCCCCCGTGCCGGCTGACCCGATCGACGCCCTGCGCAAGCGCACCGCCTGGGACCGCTTCTACTCGGCATCGCATCCGCAGGAAAACCTGCCCTTGACCACGTACGAGCTCGATGGCATCCAGCGGCACGTCCTCGGGGCGGGGATGAATACGGCTGTAGACGTGGGCAGCGGCTGGGGGGTGCTGGCAACGGCACTCGCCCGCGAGGGCCTGTGCACGACTGGCTACGACTGGTCGCCGGTTGCGGTAGAGCGCGCCCGCCAGACCTGGTCCGGCGAGAAGCGGCTGTCTTTCGAAGTTCACGACTTCCTGACGGGCAACGCACCTCAGGCACTGGTGCCGGGCGGCGTGGACGTATTGGCCTGCCGGCTGGTGCTGCCGTACCTCAATGTGCACCGCTTCATGACGGACGCCCGACGCTGGGTCAGGCCCCGGACGGGCGTCGTCTACGTGGTGGTGCAGGTATGGGAAAAGCAGCCCGATGGCTACTTCCGCGGCTACCCGAACGAGCTGATCGAACAGCTGCGGAAGGGGTGGCTGCACACAGAACGCTGGGATCTGGACTGGTCGAGCGAGTTCACCGCCCTGGCGCTTACCGGCCCGACAGGCTACTGAGCCACATCACCGAGGGGGTTTGTGCCAGTCATCTCCCGGAGCTGTCGCGCCTTGCGGCGCGTACCCGGGCGCCGGGGCGGCGGCCTGCTGGCGTCGCCGAACACCGTCCTCCCCCCACCGCAGTTCTCCACGTGCGGTGTCCCGGCCCACGACCCGCTGAGGGGCTGGCGGGCGGGGGCTTCGAACCACTCCACCAGGACAAGAAGACAGGTAGCCGAATGACCCATGGTGAAACTGCCTCCCCCGAGGCGCTGCGTACCGCAATGGTGGACCAGCTCGTCAGGGCGGGCACCATCCGCAGCAAGGCGGTCGAGGCCGCGTTCCGGACCGTTGCCCGTCATGCTTTTGCCCCGGAGGCACCCCTCGTCCAGGCGTACGCCGCCCACGATGCCGTGGCCACGAAGAAGAACGAGCATGGCATCGACGTCAGCTCCGTCTCGGCCCCCGACGTCCAGGCAATGATGCTGGAGCAGGCTGAGATCCAGGCGGGAATGCGGCTCGGTGAGGTCGGCTCCGGTGGCTACAACGCGGCTCTGATGGCGGAGGTGGCAGGGCCGGACGGCTCGGTCGTCACCATCGACATCGACCGTGACGTTACCGACCGCGCCCGACGGCTGCTGGACGCGAACGGGTACGAGGGGGTTCGGGTCGTCCTCGCGGACGCCGAGCACGGCCTCCCGGACGCCGGCACTCTGGACCGGCTGATCGTGACCGTCGGGGCCTGGGACATCCCCCCTGCATGGACGGATCAGCTTGCAGAGGACGGCCGGCTGGTCGTGCCGCTGCGCACGCGCGGCCTGACCCGCTCGATCAGCTTCGACCGCGACGGCGACCGCCTCGTTTCCCGGTCCGCCGAGGTCTGCGGATTCGTCACCATGCAGGGCGAGGGCGAGCACATCGAGCGCCTGCTGCTGATCCGGGGCAAGGAGATCGGGCTCCGCTTCGATGAGGGATGGCCGGCCGACCCCGACGCCCTGAACGGCGTGTTCGACACCGACCGGGTGGAGAAATGGACGGGGGTCACCGTCGCGCCGGGCGAGCCCATCAAGGGCATGCAGATGTGGCTGGCTTCGGCCCTCGACGGATTCTGCCTGATGTCCGTGGACACCGAGATGGACACCGGCCTCGTCGCCCCGCAGAACAAGCGGGCGAACATCACCCTCCTCGACGGCGACTCCCTCGCCTACCTGGCCATCCGCCCCACCGGCGAAGGCGCCGAGTTCGGCGTGCACGGCTACGGGCCCAATGCGGCAGAGGTGGCCGACGCCCTCGCCGAGGAGCTCCAAACGTGGGACCGCGATCACCGTCAGGACGAGCCGGTCATCTACGTCTACCCGGCCGGCACCTCGGAAGCCGACCTACCCCCCGGGCGGGTCATCACCAAGCGGCACCGCCGCATCGTCATCTCCTGGCCCCAGAAGGGCCAGGTCAGTAAGAACCCCATCACCGAGAAGGAGAAGTGATCATGGCACACCAGATCCAGCAGGCCACGACCGGCGCCAGCGAGTTCCACCTCGACGTGCGGGTCGTCGAGGCAGGAGCGCCCATCGCAAGCCTCCTGCAGGACACCGGCGACGGCTGCGGCAGCACCTGCGCCAACGGCGCCACCGCCTGCGTCTCTCTCAGCGGCGACGCCGCCTGACCCGGGCCGCCGCGAGGTGAGGGAGAGCACCAGTGCCGGCCGCGGTGCTCCACCTCACCTCCCACCACCCGACGCCGGGCACACGACGGTGTGCCCGGCGGCACCACGACGACAGCGAGGAGGCACAGGACATGGCGGGCGGAGCGCGGCTGTACCGGCACACGGGAGCTTTGTTGGTGCGAGCCACCACCTATCCCGGGACAGGAGTCCCGGAAGCGGACGTAGACCTCTGCGGGCCCGGAGCCGCCGAGCGCGGCCGGACCTGGCTGGCAGCCGTCTGGGAAAATCCGCAGGCCCGCCAGGCGCTCGAAGCCGCGAGCCCCGTCCTGGCCACGCAGAGCGTCGCCATGCTGACCGCCGACTCGCCAGGGGTAAAGGAGGTCCGGCGGCTTGTGCACTCCACCGCCGCCTACCTGCTGCGCTGGCAGGGCCGGGCAACCCCCTTCGGACACTTCGCCGGCGTAGCACCCGCGCGCACCGGCCCGCAGCCCCGCGCCCAGTGGGGCGGGCACCGCACTGTACTGCGCCCGGACGCCCCCTGGCTGGGGGCGGTCGCCGACCAGCTCACCTGCAACCCCGAGAGCCTGGAGTGGCTGCCCGTCGCGGCGAATCCAGCAGCCGTCACCCGGGGCGGGCGGATCGTCGCGCCCGGCCGTACGCCCGCCAAGGGGCTGGCTCCGCTAGAGGTGTCGGTGGCAGCCACCGGCCCCGTGCGCTCCGCGCTCGCCGCCGCCTCGACCCCTGCCGTGTTCGCCGACGTGGCCAAAGCCGTCTCTGCCGACTTCCCCCACGTCGACAGCGCCACCGTGCGCCGGCTCCTGGCGCAGCTGCTGGAGCACGGCGTGCTGCTGTCGGCTCTGGACGAGGCGGCCACCGCCACCGACCCCGTCGGAATCCTTAACGCGGTGACCGCTCCTGCCGCTGCCGATCCGGTGCCCACCCTCGCGGGACAGACGGTCGGAAGTCCTTCGTCGTCCTGGCCGGACACCGCCCTCGACGCGAACATCACCGTCCCCGAGGCAGTCCTGTCCGAGGTCGCGAGCGCAGCGTCCGCCCTTGTACGGCTCTCGCCGTACCCCTCGGGTCCTCCGGCGTGGACGGACTACCACCAGTGCTTCTTGCAGACGTACGGGGACGGCGCAGCCGTGCCGGTGACCGAGCTGGTCGGCGACGCCGGGCTCGGCTGGCCGGCTGGTTACCTCGGCGCCGACCGCCCGGCCCCGGCCCGAACGCTGTCCGCCCGTGACGAAGCGTTCCTGGCCCTCGCCCAACAAGCCGCCCTCGACGGGGCTCGGGAGGTGGTCCTCACCGAGGAGCTCATCGCCGAACTGGCCGTGGTGGACGCGGCCGAGCTGGTCCCGCCGCCGTGTGTCGAGGTCGCTTTCCAGCTCCAAGCAGACACCGCGGATGACGTACGACGGGGCCGTTTTGAGGTGTGGCTGACCTCCGCGGCCCGTCCCGCCTCCTCCATGGCTGGACGGTTCGTCGACCTCCTGCCCGGCTCTGACGCCGACCGGCTGACCGCCGCCCTCGCCGGGCCGCCCGGGCCGCTGCCCGCGCAGCTGGTCTTCCCGCCCCGCAGGCGCCGCAGCACCAACGTCACCCGTGTTCCCCACCTGCTGAAGCACACCATCGCGCTCGGCTGGCCTGATCAGGGGCCCGGCAGCATCGCGTTGAACGACCTCGCCGTCACCTGCGACCTCGAACACCTCTACCTGATTCGGGCCTCCACCGGCCGGCCGGTGGAGCCTCGCGTCCTGCACGCGCTGGAACCGCGGGTGCTGACGCCTCCGCTGGTGCGGTTCCTCGCCGAAGTTGCCGGAGCCCGCCGTACCGTATGGCGGCTTCCCGACTGGGGCGCCGCCGCCCGGCTGCCCTACCTGCCCCGCCTGCGGCACGGCCGGACCGTCCTCACCCCGGCCCGCTGGCTCCTGGTCGCCGCCCAACTGCCCGGCCCGTCCGCCGAGCGGCTCGTGTGGGAGGAGGCGTTCGACCATTGGCGCACCCGGCAGAAGCTGCCGGCCCGCGTCGTTCTCGTGGAGACGGAGATGCGGCTGCCATTGGATCTGAACGTGCCGTTGCACCGGGAACTGCTGCGGGCCCGGCTCAACAAGGCCCGGGAGGTGGAAGTGCGCGAAGCGCCTTCGCCGGCCGCAGGCTCCATGTCACCTTCCGCGGGCGGGTTCATGGGTCGCGCCCACGAGTTCCTCACCGTCCTGCACAGCACGGCTGCCACCGCTGCCCGGCGGGTCGCGCTCCCTGTCCTGATGCCAGTGGCAGAGTTACCTGGGGCCTCCCGTACGGTGCGCGCTCGTCTGTACGGGCACTCTGACCGGCAGGACGAGATCCTCACCGAGCACCTGCCCCGGCTGCTGGCCGGATGGCACGTTGCCCCACCGTGGTGGTTCACTCGCCACCGCGACCACGCCTCACACCTCACGCTCGTCCTGCGGCTCCCCGACCAGGCCGCTTACGGGCACGCCACCGAACGACTCGGCGCCTGGGCCGACGAGCTGCGTCGCCAACAGCTCGCTTCCGGCCTGGACCTGACCACCCACCAGCCACAGAACGCCCGGTTTGGCCACGGTCCGGCCCGTGCAGCCGCCGAGCTGGTGTTCGCGGCCGACAGCGCCGCCGCCCTCGCCCAGATCGCGTACGCAGTGCGCACCGGAACCCCGGCCGAAGCGCTCACCGCCGTCTCCCTCGCCGACCTCGCCACCGCCTTCGCGCCCACCCCTGGTGACGGATGGTCCTGGCTGGCCGCGCACCTGCCGCGCGAACGCGGACCATTGGACGCCGGGCTCTCCCGGCAGGCGCAGGCCCTCGCAGCGGCCGATGCCGCCTGGCGCCGCCAGCCGGACGGGCATCCTGTCACGGCCGCGTGGGCGGCCCGCGCCGAAGCGCTCACCGCCTACCGCCACGCCCTGGCCGCCGAGCACGACCCGGCGACCGTGCTGTGCGCGCTGCTCCAGCTCCACCACCTGCGTGCCGTCGGCGCTGGTTCCGAAGCCGAGCGGACAACCCGCCGTCTCGTCCGCGCCGTCGCCCTCGGGCACACCCACCGTCGGAAGCCCCGCCCGTGAACACGGCAACCGTTCTCCAGGCCCGATACCGCCACCTGCACGCCCCCGACGAAGGGCAGGGCACGGCGCTGGCCCAGTCGTTGGCCAAGGGCCCGGCCGGAGTGGCGCTGTGGCACATCGAGCAGGCCCTCAGCGGCGCCGGAGGCTGGGACCCCGCGAGGGCGTGGCTGGCGGCCGCGACCCGGTCGGAGGTGACCGCAACCGACTCCGCATGCCTCACCTACGGGGCCCCGGCCCTGGCGTTCGTCCTGCACGCGGCCGGGGCCGACGGACAGGACCGCTACCGCGCGGCCCGCGACAAGCTCGACGCCGCCACCGCCGCCCTCGCGCACCGCCGGGTGCAGGCCGCCCACGCCCGCATCCGGCGCGGCGAACCGGCAGCGTTCGCCGAGTACGACCTCCTGCACGGACTCACCGGCATCGGCGTGCACCTGCTCCACCACACCCCTGGCGATGACGCCCTTGCCGCCGTCCTCTCCTACCTCGTCGCCCTGACCCACCCGGTGGCCGTGGACGGCGAGAGACTGCCGGGCTGGTGGTGCGCCCACGATCCCCACCGCCTCTATACGTCCGGCGGACACGCGAATTTCGGCATGGCCCACGGCATCACCGGCCCCCTCGCCCTCCTCGCCCAAGCCCTGCGCCGGGGCGCGGTCGTGGACGGCCAGCGGGAGGCCGTCCACGCCATCACCACCTGGCTCGACCGGTGGCAGCAGCACGGGGAGCGTGGCCCGTGGTGGCCGGAGACGATCACCCGTGAGGAAGCCGCCACCGAACGGCCGCACAGCTCGGGCCCGGGCCGGCCATCCTGGTGCTACGGGACCCCCGGCATCACCCGCGCCCTCCAGCTCGCCGCCATCGCCACCACCGACACCGGCCGCCAGCGCGCCGCCGAGCACGCGCTGGGCGCCTGCCTCGCTGACGAAAGCCAGCTCGTCCATGTCACCGCCTCCGGCCTGTGCCACGGTACGGCCGGCCTGTTCCAGACCGTGTGGCGGGCCGCCCAAGACGCCCGCGCACCCGGTCTCGATGCCGACGCCCGCCGTCTTGCCGACACCCTCACCAGCCAGCATGCCTCCGGAAGCCCCGAGTTCCTTGAGGGCGCCGCCGGCCAGGCCCTGGCCCAGGCCACCGCCCTCAACGACCGGCCCCCTGCCTCCCACTGGGACGCGTGCCTCCTCATCGACTAGCCAGGCCCCAGACGGCGCGCAGGTGCTCCAGCCCTATACCCGCCGGCCGCCTGCTTCCCGCCCCCTTCTCTGGAGAGGACCCCAGCCCCCGATGAACACCCCCTCCGCCTCCCAGCAGACCGAGCACGCGGTCCTCGCCGTCCTCACCGGCCAGCCGGTTCCCGACATCGCCGCTCGCACGGGCATCGACCCCGCGGAACTGGGCGACGCCGTCGCCCTGTACCGGGCCGCCGGACGGGACGCTCTGGCTGCGCAGGCCGCCCGCCTCGACTGGTACCAGTTTCGCGTCGAGTTCCCCGACTGGAACCGCTGCGAGGACGCCGCCGCCCTACTCGCCCGGAGGCTCGCCGATGCAGAACGAGCCGGGCTCGTCGGCGCCTGGTGGTTCGTCCGCAAGGCCCCCCAGTGGCGGCTGCGCGCCATGCCCGGACCCCAAAGGACCGACCGGCTTCCACACGTCCTCGCGGGCATCCTCGACGCCCTCGTGGAACATCGGTCGATCATCCGCTGGTGGCCGACCGTCTACGAGCCCGAGGTTCCCGCCTTCGGAGGGCCGGACGCCATGGACATCGCCCACGCCCTGTTCCACGCCGACAGCACCCACATCCTCGACCACATCCAGGATGCAGAGCCGCCCCTGGGCCGCCGCGAACTGTCCGTGCTCTTGCTCTGTGCACTGTTCCGAGCCGCGGGCCTGGAGTGGTTCGAGCAGGGCGACGTCTGGGACAAGGTCTCTCGCCTACGGCCCCTTCCGGCGGACGTGACGACCATCCAGCTTGCCGAACTCGGCCACGGCATCCGCACGCTGATGAACGCCGACCCCTCCCCTCTCCTGGCCCCCGACGGCACGCTGGAAGCCATCGCGCCGTGGTTCGGCGCTTTTGAGACCGCAGGACGTGCCCTCGGCGAGGCTGCAGCAGCCGGGTCCCTCGAACGGGGCCTGCGGCAGGTTCTCGGACACCATGTGATCTTCCACTGGAACCGGCTTGGGCTCAGCGCCCGCCTCCAGGCCCTCATTGCCCATGCCGCCACGCACACAGTGATGAACCCTGACGCCCCCCTGCAGTGCGGTTCTTCCTCGCACCCCGGCCATCCCGGTGATCGACCGCGTCGAGAAGGACGACCGTGTAAGCGCTGACCCGGCCACTGGTCAACCTTCGGGACGCCCTGGAACTCGCCAACGCAGGCCTGGACCCGGACCGCGTCACAGTCTACTTTCGAGTGGCTGAGGAGATCCGTTCTGCGACCTGTCCGGCCTGCGCCGTGGAGTCGGCGGGCGAGGAGATGTAAACGGCGATGGCCACCGACCGGCCAGCCGGGGTCCGGGTGGCTGACAACGCCCAGGCGGCCGATGCGGAAGGCACCCACGTGCCGAACGAGTCACCGAGGACCGACCGCAGCTGATCCGCAGTGCGCTGGGCGACCACCCGCTGGGCGGGCACAGCGGCCTTCGAACCGGTGACGAGATTGGGATGGACGCGACTCCCGCCGTTCACGAGGAGGGCCATCACCATGGCCATCTGCACCGGGGTCGCCTTCACCTCGAACAGGCCGTTGGCCATGAGGGCGAGCTGGGTGGGATTCTCGGGCTTCTTCGGCCAGGTGCTGTCGAAGGCACGCAGCGGCGTATCCATCATGTCGTTGTTGAACCCGAACGTCTGGGCCGTCGATGCCAGCGCGTCGGCGCCGAGGTCGGAAGCGATGCCGGCGAAGACGTTCGCGCACGCGTACCGCAGGGCAGCACGGAGGGTGGCGTCGGTGCAGTGAGCCGGATCGCCGGAGAACTGGGTGGTGCTGTTCGGGGCGACGTAGACGGCCGGGCTCCGGGTGGGCGTGTCCACCGACGGAAGGAGGCCCTTCTCCAGGGCTGCGGCCGCAACCAGGACGTGGATGGCTGACCCTGGGTTGTCCACGTGGCGCAGGGCCCGGTTGGTGAGGGGCCTGTCGTCGAGGTCCTTCACCTGGACCCACGCCCGTTGATCGGCCATGGAGTTCCCGCTGAAGGAACCGGGGTCGTACGACGGGGTGCTCACCTGCCCGAGGATGTCGCCCGTTTCCGCGTCGAGGACGATCGCGGCTCCACGCTGACCTCGTAGTCCGTCATAGGCGGCACGCTGCACAGCCGGGTCGATGGTGGTCACCACATCCTTGCCCGCCTTGATGTCGTCGGCCAGGAGAGCATCAAGCCCGGAAGAACCAAAGGCCATGGACCAGTACCCGGTGACCGCGGCGTACAGCTCACCGTCGGTGTAGGTGCGTTTGAACGGAGCCTTGGGGATGCCGGACCGATCCGATCCCGTGATGGGGCGCCCGGCGACCAGGATGTCGCCGGGGCTTCCGTCCTGTTTGGGAGCGCGCGGCTTCGCATCTGGCGTTGCTTCCCCGGCTTTGCCCCCAGCCGTCGAGCCGGCTGTCGTTGGGGCCCCTCCCTCAGCGGTACACCCTGACACGGACATGGCGAGCAGGGTGGCGAGCGCGGTGAGTAAGACGCCAGAGGGACGGAGGCGAAGGGGCATGCCTGCATTTTAGAGGTCGACAAGATCCACGCCCGCGGCGATGCCCGCAGCCGGGGTAGCTGAACTGCGTGGGCTGCTGGCTCGAAGAACCGCTGCACCGCCACCCGCTACGGCGTGGGCCGAGTCCTTGCCACCGGCGAGGCATACAGCCGCCCCACCCACGACGAGACAGGCACCAGACCCAGACGTGGCGGGGCGGCAGATGCCGACCGGGCCCACCAGTCCGGCCGGACCGTCGACTGATACGGTCCCCGGCCGTGACAGAACTTCCCGTCTTTCCCTACCACCCGGACCCCGTGGCCACCGGTGCTGTCGTGCGCTCGGAAGCCACGTGCCCATGCTGCGGTCAGGCACGCGGTTACGCCTATACGGGTCCGGTGTTCGCAGTCGAGGACCTTCGGGGGCAGCTCTGTCCCTGGTGCATCGCCGACGGAAGCGCCGCAGAACGCTTCGAGGCCCAGTTCACTGACGTGGTGGATGACGTCCCCGTGGACCGCCTGCTGAAGATCACCAGTCGCACGCCCGGATTTGCCGGATGGCAGCAGGAACGCTGGCTGGTCCACTGCGGCGACGGCGCAGCATTCCTCGGAACTGCCAGCGCCGCAGACCTCGCCAACTATCCAGAAGCCCTGACTGCCCTCCGCGAAGACCTCGCAGAGTCGTGGCCCTCGGCTCAGATCGAGAAGTACATCAGCGCCCTGTCCAAGGACGGCCAGCCGACCGCGTACCTATTCAGGTGCCGCTCTTGCGGAATCCACCTCGCATACTCGGACGCCACATAAGGCAGCCAACGCTGTCCGAGGTTAAACGGGAAGCTGGGGCAGGGCGTCCATGCGTCGTCCCTACGCACCTGCGGGTGACCCCGCGGTGAGGTCCCGCGTCAGCTACGACGCCAACTGTTTCCCACACCCGCGCGGGGATGTCGCCTCGTACCGCTGAATTCCCCGGGCGGCATGTCCTGGCGTTGGCCTCGCCCACCAGACCAGGAGAGCCTCACGCCGCAGCATGTCCGAGCGGCGTCAACGTCGTGGGCCCGGGCGGCGGACCGTCATCAGGTCCTGTGGGACCGACGCTCTCGGTACAGGGCGTTGCGGTGCCTGGACTTGGTGGGATGGGGCCCAGCGCTGTTCGGCGGCGATGGCCTGATGTGCGGAAGCGTCGAGTACGGCGCGGGGGACGGTGGTGCCGGCTCGGCGGGCCGCGGCGAGCAGCGTCCCTGCGGTTCTCTGTTCCGCAGCCATCACTGCGGAGTAGGCCGCCGTCAGGGCTTCCACCTCGCGCCTGTGCACCGGGTAGAAGCGAAACGCCTTCTTCCAGTCCGGTGGCCGGTGGCCGGGGGCGTTGGACACCAAAGTGGCTCCCGCTCGCTTGATCGTCCATGGGGCTGCGGCTGACATCTGCCATCCGGCTGAGGGCAGCCGGTACAACGAGGCTGCCAGAGGGCCTGGTCCACCGGCGTCCGCGAGGATGTCGGCGGCCGATCGTCCTGGCCCTGGTCCGTGATCCGGGGTCCACTCTGCGCCGAACAGCAGCTGCCCCAGGCGCGTGGCTGATGTCCGTGAGATCACCGTGGCCGGGTGCGGGTCGGGCGAAGGCATCCGGGCGACCCGCCCGTGGCGGACCACCTCGTAGGAGGGGGGCGCAAGGGCGGGGTGCTCGCGAGGATCGCTGGTGTCGACCACCACCAGCCACTTGCCGACCGCGTCTTGCCATGCGTGGGAGGACTCCCGTAGGGCACCGGCGGCGTCCTTGAAGGCGCCGGCGACATCCCCGGCCGGAAGTTCTTCAGCAGTCTTCAACGCAATCCGGCCGGCCAAGAGGCGTGCCATCGACGTCCAGTGGGACAGCTGCTTGAGGTCGGAGCCGCTCAGACGTTGTTCGTCGCGGTCGTGCAGTGCCGCGTAGGCGGCCCGGGAGAGACGCTCGCTGTCCTCCGCGAGGCGCGTGGTCACCGCGCTCGTGGGATCGCTCGGCGTGGCCTGGACGGGCAGGACCGGCAGGGCGAGCGGGAACGCCGCCCAGTGTGCACCGGCCTCGCGGGTCGCGGCTCGGGTGAGTACGGAGGCCTTGTCCAGGGAGACGCGAGCTGCCTCGAAGGCCTCGGCAGCCCCTGGGTGTTCGCTGTTCTGGGCGATCCGGTGCACGACCTGCCCCGCCGCCCGCGTCACCTCGGCGTAACGACCGGAGAGGTAGTCGAAGGCGCTCTGATGCCGTAGGAGGTAGGCGTACGGCGTGAGCGGAGCCCGGTCCGGGCCGAGGTGACTGCTGATGGTGTCACGTACCGTTCCAATGGCCTGGGCGGCACCCTTGATCCGCGCACCGGCGCGTCCTGCGCCGTCAACTCCCGGAGCCAGGTAGCCCTGGGCCCGGCCCAGCCACGTCGAAGCCTGCGTCAGCCAGCCCGCGAGGTCCTTCTCAGCCGATGTAAGGAATCGCTCCTCCGTCGTCGCTACCGGCGTGTAGGCCCCGGGGCCCAGGCCCCGTCTGATCTGCTGCAGGACCGTGTCGACGTGTCCAGCCAACGCCGCTCGCTCTCCCGGGCCGGCAGCCGGCATCGGTTCGCGGGCTGCGTCCTGGAGCTGGGTGATCGCGGCGTCGAACAGTTCGCCTAACGTCGTCACCTCAATGCCCCCGTACGGCGACGAGTGCCGCAGCGGCGCCCTCGGCCAGCTCCGACGTGAGGACCAGCGAATGCTTGCCTTCTTCGCTGCCTTCCGCTGTCGCGGCCAGGTGTGTGAGCGATCTTCCTACGTGCTTGAGCAGCTGCACGTACGGGGTCAGGGCCGCGGCGCCCGGCGCTGGATCGGGGGCTGGGACGGGTTCGCCGGTGGTGGGAAGGGGCAGTCGGCTGCGGCCTTCGATGCACTTCTGGGTGGCGATCATCGCCTGCAGTTCGTCGCTGCCTTCTTCGAAGGTGATCGCGCTGGACAGCTGTGCGGCCAGAGTGAAGACGTCCCAGGCCGCCGCCAGCACCGTGAGTGTGTCGTCGGAGTCGAGCTGCGCGGAGAGACCCATCAGGGCGGATGAGGGCATCGAGGTTCCTTCCGTTGTGTCGAGGTCGGCATTGCGTGATCGTCCCACCCGGAGCCGGGGCGCGTGGAAAGGCTGTGGACAACCACCTGGTTGTGGAAACCGGGGCACCCGTTCGGGGTGCACGGCTAGGCAGGAGGTTCGAGCGCGGGTCTCGCGAGTACCTGGCGGATGCGTACGGCAGTCGCGCTGTGCGGCCCCTGGATGCCGATGACCGAGGTCAGCAGCTCCTGGCCGAGACGGTGGCTGAGTATCGGGTTTCCGATTCCCCGCCAGAGGCTGTACGTACGGCGTACGGCTGCCTCGGTGTCGGGGTGATGGGGCCCGTGCAGGCCGGCGCGGAGGCGGACCATGTGCAGGTACCAGCCCACGGCCGCCCGGTGATCACCGCTCAGGCTGGCCAGGTAGCCGCGGATCTCACGGATGTCGGCGGTGGCTGTGGTGACCGTCCCGCCGCAAGCGGCGGTGTGGTCCTCGTCGAGCTGCCCGGCGAGCAGCGTGGCCTTCTCCAGGGCGCCCTCCGTGGCCAGGGCGGAGATTTCCGCGATCCGCTCGGCCACCGGGACGTTCGAGGGAGCGCGCAGGCCGGGGACGGCCTCGGTCACCGTCCAGAACTCCGGGGTGACCACGCCCCACGGCAGGAAGACGTCGTCGCTCACCAGCTCACCACCCGTCGTACCGCGGTCACCCGTGTCATGTGGTTCGAGGAGTTGCGCCAGCTGCCGTACGAGACGATGCGCGTACGGACCCCCGTACGAGGCGACTCGATGAGGAGGCCTGAGCCGATGTACATGCCCACGTGGCCGGGGCTGGCGGCCGAGCCGTCCGACCCCGCGTTGAAGACCAGGTCCCCGGGTTTCGGGTTGTCCAGGTCGACCTGGATCGGCAGGTCCACCTGATCGTAGGTGACGCGCGGGATGGAGATGCCCGCCGCCTTGTACGCCTGCTGCATGAGGGAGGAGCAGTCGCACCAGTGCTGCGGCTTGGTGCCGAGCGCGTCGGTGCAGTCGCCGCCGAGTTGATACCAGCCGCCCTTCTGCGCGAGGGCCCAGGCCACGGCGGTGCGGACCTGCGGCGGGGTGTCCGGGGGCAGGGCGAAACCCGCGGGGAGATCGACGGGGCCGCCCCCGCCGGAGGGCGCCGTGTACCGCGCTGACTGCGCCATGATCGCCTTCACGTACTCATAGGTCTGCCCTTCGGCGAAGCTTGCCGGCGGGAGACCGCGGAATTGTTCGACGCGGCCCCAGCCGGCGTTGTAGCCGGCCAGTGCCAGTTCGATGGGTGATCCGCTGAACTCGGAGTGCTTCTTCGCCGTCTTCAGCAGGCTGCACATCATCCGGCCCTGAGCGGGGATGGCGTCGGCCGGATCCATGACGTCCTTGTCTCCGTCTCCGTCTCCGTCGACTCCCTGAGTCGCCCATGTGTCCGGGATGAACTGCGCGATCCCGTAAGCGATCGGATTTCCGGCGCGGTCTTTCGAGACGGCGGAGGGATCGAAATTGGACTCGACCCACAGCTGTGCGGCGAGGATCGCCGGGGGAAGTCCCTGGTCGCAGGCTGCGGCCGCTGCCAGGATGAGGGGCGCGTACTGGGCGGGCACACCGTCGGCGCCGCCGATTTTCAGCGCTCCCGCTGTGGGCCAGGTGCCGACGCGGCCGCTCTTGTCGTCGTCCTCCGCGAGCGCTGCGATCAGCATGACCACGCCGATCCCGAGAGCCACAGGGGTGGCCACCGCCCCCGCAGCGGCCAACCCTAACCAGCGCCTCGCCCGCATTCAATCCCCCCAACGAACATCCTGTTTGCGTCCACGAAGGAGCAATTCGGCCACTGTGGCCAGTACTTGATCTCGCTTTGGTTCCGCAACGGATCGTGACACTATGCCATTCCTGCTCACGAGAGGGCTGCCGAATATCTCTCAGTCGGTCGGAATGGCCGGTGTAGGGTGCCGGTGCGATCCGTCTTTGAGTCGACAGGTGTGTGAAATTCACACTAGTAATGGCTTGTGTCACGTGTTTCGGGGGATTCATGGGGAAGAGGGACGGCTCGCCGTTAGCGAGCCCGCCGACCCTGCCGGAGCGGGCGCGCCTGGTGGTCCCGGTCATGGCTGCCGCCGGGGGCAGCGCACGCTCCACCGTGGCGCACCTGCTCGCCGACGAACTCGCGCGGGCCGCCGACACCCTGGTCGCGGACTTATCGCCGCGCCTCGCATCCCCCTGGCCGGCGTTGACCGCTGGAGCCGGGCTGCAGGCGCCGGGCCTTGCCGCCCTTCCGCCGGACCGGCCCCTGTGCCGTGAGGACATCCGCAGCGCCGCAGCGGTCCGGCAGTCCGCCCACGGCGCATGGGCCGTGCTGACCGACGCACGCGAATGGCACGCCGCCCCGCTGGATCTGCCGGCCGAGCCCGCCGCCTGGTACCAACTGGCCGCGGCCGGCGGATGGCAGGCCCTCCTCGCGGACACCTCGCACCCGGCGGCCCACGACCTCATCGAGTCCCGGTGCTCCGGAGCCCCGAGCCTGACCCGAACCTGGTGCGCCCTCCCGTTCTCCGTTCCCGTGCTGTGCGCGCAGTCGACTGCGGCCGGAATCCAGGCCCTGCAGCAGGCCGTGATGGTGCTGAACGCCGAGGACATGCCGCTGCACCGCACCGTGGTCGTCCTCGCCGCCACCGCGGACGGCCGGCCGCCGGCCGTCGTCCGGGCAGCCGCCACCATGCTCTCCGTCCGTGCGGCGGCCGTGATCCACCTGCCGTACGACCCGGACATCCGCGCCAACGGACTGCAGGCCCAGCCGTCCCGGATCCGTACGCGCACCCGGCATGCGGCCGGAGAGCTGGCCACCGCCGTGCTCGCCGCCGCCCGCGAAGCCTTCGGCGACCCGCTGCCTGACGCCCCGCAGCCCGCCACTCGCCCGCACTCTGCTCCCGCACTTTCCGTCTGACGAGGAATCACCGATGAGCCAGATCCTGATGAGCCTGCACACCCTCGCCGCGGACCCTGGTCTGCACGTTCTGGCCGATGGCCCCGTGCCGGCCTTCTCGCCGTCGCTCCCCGACACGGTCAACAGCCCGGTCAGCACGATCCTCGGGTGGACGGCAGGCGGTGGCCTGACTCTCGCTGTGCTCGGGGGCCTGAGCGGCTGGGCGCTGACCGCCATCGGTCACAACACGGAACGCGCTGCCCTCGCGGCGCGGGGTAAGCAGGGTGTGCTGTGGAGCCTGATCGGGGCGGGCGGCATCGGCGTCACGTCGTCCCTGGTCCTGGCGGTATACACCATGTCCAAGGGGAGCTGAGCGTGGACTCCTCCTCCGGACTCAAGGCCCGCCAAGCCCGCTTCGCCCTGGCCGGCATCGCCGTGGCGGTGGCCGCGCTCCTGGTCGCCGGCGGCTACACCGCCGCCACCTTGATGCGAGACGGCAAGGGACAGACACACGCCGACGCCGATCCGTCGGCCAGTGCACCTGCGCCGACGAGTACCGCTGTCACCGGTCCGGTGACCCCGGAGACGGGGCAGAAGACCATCCTCCGCAAGCCCACGGGGCACAAGGACGGGGTGGCCACGGGCTTCCCCCGCTCACCCAGCGGGGGAATCTCTGCTGTCGTCTATTTCTGGGAGGAGTACGACTGGCTCGACGACGAGAAGGCGAGACAGCAGCTCACTGCGGTGGCCTCCAAGGACTCGCCTGATTACGTCGACAAGCGGGTCTCCGAGATCCGCAAGATGCGCGAAGCCCTCGGCCTGGCCCCCTCAGGCGGCATTCCGGCCGACATCACTTTCACCACATCTGTCAACGCCACGCGGGCCACCACGGTACAAGCGCCCGGCCTACCGGTGGGCCATGTCATGCAGGTGTGGATCTCGTACGACCGGTTCGCCACCGGACCGAAGGGCGGCCGCGACGAAAACCCGCTGCGCGGAGACATGGTCGACTTCATCGTGAAGTGGCAGGACGGAGCTTGGAAGTTCACCGACGAATTCGACGCTCTGCGCACGTTCCCCGTCGCTTACGAGCCCACCAGCCGCTTCGCCTGGAACGACGGTTGGGTCCAGGTACGCCATGCTGACTGACCGGTTCCAGCGCGCCGCTCGTGCTCTGGTCCTGCTCTGCGCCCTGTTCTCCTTCCTGAGCGCCGGATGCACTCTGTCCGTCGCCATCGCGGCCGACGATCCGAAGTACCACTCCTCCGCGGGCCCGCCCGACCCCATCCCCAAGGAGTGGGAGCAGTATGTTGTCGGCCTCGATCCGAAGGGGAAGTACTGCCTCGTCGAGCAAATCGACGACACCGATCTGTGCCACAGGCCGGGTCCAGCCGACCCGCCGATTCCCGGCAGGACGATTCCCTGTGAAGGCGCGGACGGCAACGGTGCCCGGGACTGCTCCCCGGAGGACCGGACGGAGGCTGAGCTCCGCCGTGTGGAGAGGTGGCGCAAGGACTTCCCCGACAAGCAGTGGAAGAACTACGAGCCTCTCAACCAGTACATCACCGACTGCGTGGTGAAGGAGAGGAAGCCGTTCACGGCGTGCCGGGATGCGGGAGAGGGGAAGTTCGGCACGCCCGCCAAGGGGCCGCTGGAGTGGGTCGCGGGCAAGTTCTCCGAGTTCGCCTCCAATGCGTTGAAGGAGGCTGCGTCCTACATCGGCAAGTCGGTGGTCTGGCTGCTGTCGGAGTTCGCGAAGCTCTTCAACCAGAACTCGACGATCGACCTCGGCAAGACGGGTCTGGGGAACATCACCGGGCTGATGACGGCTCTCTCCGCTGTTGTCGCCACCTTCCTGTTGCTGATTCAGTTCGGGAAGGTCGCGGTCAGCCGCGATGGCGGGCCGGCCGCTACCGCTCTCACCGGTCTGGCCAAGTGGGCGGTGATCTCCTCCGTCTATCTCGTCGTGGCGCAGACCGCTTTGACCTGGGCCGATGCGGTGTCGACCTGGATCATCAACTACACGTTCGAGGGCGGGGGCAGTGGGCCCGACTCCGCGACGGCGGCGATGCAGAAGCAGCTCGGAACGCTCTTCGGCGGTCTGATCACGGGAGGAGGCGGGACCGCCACCATCGGCGGCGCGATCATTTCCGGCGAGGGCGTGGCGGCCTCCGCCGTCGGGGTCGTCATCGTCGTCGGGATCGTCTGCATCCTGGCGATCGCCGCCCTGTGGGTGGAGATCCTCCTGCGTCAGGTTGGCATCATGATCATCATTGCGACGATGCCCATCACGCTCGCCGGGCAGCTCTCCGACGCCACTGCCGAGTGGTGGCCCAAGGCCCGCAACGCGTTCATCGCCCTGGTGGTGATGAAGCCGGCGATCGTCACATGCTTCGCGATCGGCTTCTTCGCCATGTCGACGGGCGAGGGCGTACAGAACATGATCGTCGGCTTCGTCATGTTCCTCGCGGCCAGTCTGTGCTGGCCGGCCCTGGCGAAGTTCATGGTCTTCACCACCAACGGCGCGGGCGCTGCCATGGCCTCCGGCTGGCTCAGCTCGATCGGTTCTTCCGCCTCCTCGTCCTCCGGCGGATACCGGCACGACCCGAGCGGTGCCGGATCCGTCGGCGGCGGTCCCGGCTACACCAAGGCCCTGGAAGCGGAGAACGCCCCCGCAGCCGCTCCCACGGTCGGGGGCGGCGGCGCAGGGGCCCCCAAGTCCGCGGCCCGCTTCGGCGGCAAGGCGCTGAGCATGGCCGCCTTCGGGCTGCAGGTCGCGGCGGTCGGCAAGGACTCGCTGGAGTCCGGTCTGGGCAACACGGCCGCCAACGCCGGCCTCGACCACGGCGCCGGCGGCGGCCGGCACGTGGTCATCCCGCCGCGCAGGCAGCCGTCCCCCGCACCCGCTCCGGTCGGCGCCCCGACCGAGGCACCGACTTCCGGCCCGCAGCCCACCCCGGCCCCCCGAAAGGAGTGATGACATGTCCCAGCCCGTTTCCTACGGCGGCTGGCAGTCCGAGACGACCGGCTTCATGGGCCGGCTCTCCGGGCCCGGCTTCGCCATGGTCGCCGCCGCTTCCCTGCTCGCGCTCCTGCCGTTCAACGTCGGCTGGCAGGCCGCGTTCGTGTGCGTACCGCTCGCGCTGCTCCTCCTGGGCCTGGCCTTCGGGCGGGTCATGGGTCTCAGCGCCGACGAATGGATCTCTCTCGCAGTAAGGCACCAGATCTCCGTGGCTACCCGACGCAATCTCTTCTTCTCCGGCGCCTTCGCCCCGCGCTCGGCGGCCACCGGCCGTCAGCCCATGGACCTGCCCGGCGTCCTGGCCCGGCTGCGGATCCTCGACGCCCCTGACGGGCTCGGCGGCCAGCTCGGCGTCGTCCACGACCCCGTGGCCGGCACCTACAGCGCCGTCGCCCGCATCACCTTCCCCGGGCTCGCCCTCGTCGACACCGACAAGCAGACCGCCCGCGTCGCCGCCTGGGCGCAGTTCCTGCGCGGCTACTGCACCGAGGACTCCCCCGTCGTACGGATCGCCGTGCACCAGAGGTGCCTGCCCGACGACGGCGCCGCCCTGGCCTCCTGGACCGCCCGCCACGTCACCGCGGACGCACCGGCCGCCGCTGTGACCGCGCTGACCGAGTTGATGGACGGCGCCGGCCCGGCAGCGGCCTCGCGCGAGACGTACCTGACGGTGACGCTCTCCGCCGCCCGCGCCCGCCTCGCCATCAAGGGCGCCGGCGGCGGGCAGGTCGGTGCCGCGGCCGTGCTCGTACGCGAGCTGCATGCGATGGGCCAGGGTCTGTCGACAGCGAGTCTTCAGGTGGTGGAGTGGCTGTCTCCCCGCAAGGTGGCCCAGACCGTACGGACCGCCTACGACCCCGAGGCGCAGCAGGTCCTCGCCACCCGCAACGCAGCCGCGCAAGCCCCCGACTGGACCGGCACGGCGCCCGGCGTAGAGCCGGACCTCGCCGGCCCCGCCGCGGCCGAGACGGCATGGGGCGTCTACCGGCACGACGGCGCCTGGTCGGTGTCGTACCAGGTCCGCACTTGGCCGCAGGCCGAGGTGTACGCGACGATCCTCCAGCCGCTGCTGCGCCCGCGGCAGAACGCCCGCCGGGCGATGAGCCTGCTCTACGAGCCGATCGGCCCGCGCCGCGCCCGCCAGGAGCTGGCTCGCGACAAGGCCAAGCGGAGCTCCGCACGCCACCTGCGGGCGAAGTCCGGCCGGGACGAGAGCGAGGACGAGCGCCGCGAGGAGGCCATCGCCCGACAGCAGGACGCCGCCCGCGCCTCCGGCCAGGGCGTCATGCGGATGACGGCCGTCCTCACGGTCACCGTCACCGAGCTGGACGAGCTGGAGACGGCCTGCGCCGAGCTCCAGGCCGACGCCGCCGCCTCCGGGCTGGAGGTACGCCGGATGTGGGGTGCCCAGGACACCGGCTTCGCCACCGGGGCCCTCCCCCTCGGCCAGGGCCTGCCCGATCGACGGATGGGGTTCTGAGATGGGCCTCTTCTCCCGCCGCCCGGCCGGTGACACCCTCCTCGAAGCCATCGGCATCGACGAAGCCGCAGGTGTCGCCGACCGGCCGCCCGTACCGCTCCCGCCCCAGCGGACCGCCCGCGAACTGCGCCGCGCCCGCCTCCTGGAGGACCCGGCGACCTCGATGCGCGTCGCCCCCAGGAAGGGCTGGAGCCAGCCCTTCGCGGGCCGGGCCGCCGCCACGCCGCGCACCGAGGTGGTACGCGCGGACACCGCGAACGCCGCCGGCCTGTACCCGTTCCTGCACGCCGCGAGCCTGCCCCCGATCGGCGCGTACATCGGCCGCAACGTGCTGACCACGGAGGCCTTCAGCGCCCACCCGGCGGTCTGGGTGAAGGAGGGGTTGTGCACCAACCCCAATGTCATGATCACCGGCATCCCGGGCTCGGGTAAGTCCGCACACGTCAAGGCTTTGTCCCTGCGGCTGATGGCGTTCGGGCACCGCACGCTGATCGCAGGGGACGTCAAGGGCGAGTACCAGGCGCTGTGCCGCCACCTCGGCGTCGAACCCGTACGCCTCGGCCCCGGCCTGCCCGGCCGCCTCAACCCCCTGGACGCGGGCCCGCTCGGCGCCGGCCTGGAGCTCATCAAGGACCCCGCCGAGCTCAAGTCACGCCTCACCGAGATCCACCGGCGCCGCCTCACCCTCCTCAAGGCCCTCCTCGAACTCCAGCTCCGGCGCACCCTGCTGCCGCAGGAGGAGGAAGCCCTCGACGTGGCCGTACGCGAGGTCACCGGTGAGCTCCACGGCACCGGTACCACCCGCTTCGCCGTGCCGACCCTCCCCCTCGTCTACGACCGGCTGCGCGACCCCACCGATGCCATGGCCCGCGAGCTGCGCATCCGCGACGGCGAAGTCCAGCGGGCGCGGGAACAGATGGCCTCCATCCGCTCCGCGCTCGGCGGCATGGTCACCGGCCACCTCGGCGGGCTCTTCGACGAGGCCACCTCCATCGACCTGGACTGGGACGCCCCGATCCAGTCCGTCGACATCTCCGCCCTCCAGGAGTACGGCGACGAGACCGTCGCCATGGTCCTGTCCTGCGTCTCGACCTGGGCGCAGTCGGCCATCGACCAGCCCGGCCAGCGGCCGTGGATCGTCGTACGCGACGAGCTGTGGCGCCAGATGCGCTCCGGCGGCGCCACCATGGTCAAGAAGATCGACGCCGACCTGCGCCTGTCCCGGGCGACCGGCACCATCCAGGTCCTGGCCACCCACCGCCTCTCCGACTTCGAATCCGTCGGCGCGGCAGGCTCCGAGGCCGTCGCCATCGCCCGGGACCTCATCGCCTCCTGTGAGACCCGCATCCAGCTCGCCCAGGACACCCGGCCCCTGCAGATCACCCGCGAGGCCATCGGACTCACCGACTCCGAATGCAACCTCATCGGCTCCTGGGGTGCGGGCCAACGTGGCCGGGCCCTGTGGAAGGTCGGCCGGGGCGGTGGCTCCCATGCCGTCCAGCTGATGCTGTCCCGTACCGAGGAACGGCTCTTCGAGACCGACGAGAAGATGGTGATCTGACGTGGCCGAGCGCCGTTCCGGACCGGCCGCGGGCGGGCTGGACGACAACACCCTGCTCGCCGCCTACGGCGCCGGCCTGGTCGTCACGGTCGGCGGCTCCGTCCTCCTGGCGGGGCCGCTCGCAGGCCTGCTGTCCGGCAACGGCTGGGTCCGCAGCGCCGACAGCGTTCCCGTCACCGTCATGTCGGCGCTCGTCAAGGGGCCCGGCTCCGTCTACCACCCCGCCCCGCCCTCCTGGCTGTTCTACGGGCTGACCGCCACGCTCGTGCTCGCGCTCGGCGCCGTCATCGTCAAGGTCGCCACCCTGGTGTCCTTCGGCGGGAAGGCGGGCGGCGCCCAGTGGGGCGGCGCGAAGGTCGAGCGGAAGATGTCCGCGGCGAACGACCCGCTGAAGCGGACCAACCGCATCACCGCGGGGCGCGGCCTGCGGACCAAGGACGTGGTCGCCGCCCAGCCCAACATTTCCGCCACCGTCTTCGGCGTACCCGGCTCGTCGAAGACCACCGGCCTGGTCCTGCCGAACGCCGCAGAGTGGCAGGGTCCGCTGGTGGTGACCACCACCAAGGCCGCCGACCTGGACGTCATCTACGCCCGCCGCCGCGCCGTCGGCCCGGTCTGGGTCATCGCCCCGGCCGGCATCCCCGGCCGCGCCACCGACCACTGGTCGCCGGTCGCGTACTGCACCGACGCCAAAGCCGCGGACCGCATGGCCTCCTGGCTGGCCGAGGCCTCCCCCTCCGGCGACGACAAGCGCGGAGCCCCCTGGGTCGCCCAGGCCAAGAGCGTGCTGAAGGGCATCCTGCTCGCCGCCCAGCTCTCCGACGGCGGCATCAGCGACATGCGCCGCTGGATCTCGCTGGGCAAGGACGCCGTCGACCACGTCCGCGCCGTCCTCCTCGCCCACGGCTACACCGAGGTCGCCGACGACTACGCCAGCCCCTGGCTGCGCCTGCACGAAGACGGCGTCGGCTCCATCCAGTTCAGCCTCAACGTCCTGGCCCGCGTCTTCGCCGACGAGGAGGTCCGCGAGACCTGCGCCCGCTCCGACTTCGCCTTCGAGGACTGGCTCGACCGGCACGGCACCATCTGCATCATCGCCTCCGAGGCCGACGCCGACCGCTTCGCGCCGCTGATCAGCTCCCTGATCGCCGGCGCCATCCACGCGGCCGAGGCCCGCTACAACACCTCGGGCCGGCCCATCGACCCCGCGGTCGGGATCCTCGTCGACGAAGCGGGCAACATGCTGCGCTACCCCCGCCTGCCCAACATCCTCACCACGGGCCGCGGCATGGGCATCACCCTGCTCACCGTCTGGCACGACCTGTCCCAGCTCCGCGAATCCCTCGGCACCCAGAAGGCCAACACGGTGCTCTCCGCCTCCGGCCTGCGCATGCTGCTGCCCGGTTGCGGCGACCTGGAGACCCTGCGCTACTTCTCCGGCCTCTACGGGCGCACCGAGGTTATGAAGACCAGCCACGGCCGCTCCCGGGGCGAGCACTCCACCAACACCCAGGCCACCGAGACCGACCTCGCCCCCGTCCACTCCCTTCAGCAGCTCCCCGACTTCACCGCCATCGCCCAGTACACGAACCTGCCGCCGATCAAGGTGAAGATGCGCCTCACCTTCCGCGACAAGGACCTCAAGAAGCTCCTGGCGGACCCCAAGGCCGGCATCGCCACGAAGTGACCGACGACGACATGACCGCACGGAGGCGCATGTGTCCGACCCGATGAACCCCGCCGACCTCTGGCCGATGCCGCCGGGCCCCGCCCAGACGAGCGAACCCCAACGCTGGGTGTGGGCCGCCATGGAACCGGCCGAGCGGCGCATCCGCATGCGCGAGCTCGGCGCTTGGGTCGACTGGCTGCGCAAGACCTTCGAGCTCCACAACACCATCACTCACTGCTGGTACCACCACTCCCCCGTCGTCGAGCACCTCACAGCCCTCTACACGGGGTGGATCCGCACGTACGCCGCGGAGCAGGAGCCGGCGCGCGAGCTCGCCGAAGCCGACTGGATCAACACCCTCCACGCCTTCACCCCGCGCCTGCAGCTCGCCGCCTGCGCGACCGGCACCCACCAGGAACCCCCGATGACCGTCCCTCCGCCCGCCAGCGCCGACGAGGACTTCGAGCTGTACCTGACGCTCTCGGACGCGACGACCGCCCCGCCGGCCCACCCGGCGGCCGCCGAGCTGCACCGCCGCGAAGCCGAGCTCAACGCCCCGCTGTAGCCGCGTCTTGCGGGAAGGAGGCCGAGATGGCCCTCGTACCACCGTCGCTCCCTGAATCGGCGCCCGAGCCAGAACAGGAGCGCAGGCAGGGAGCAACCCCGACACCGTCCATCCACGACCCCCTCGACGCGTCCGTACTCGAAGCCGCACTCGAAGCCAACACCGCCACACGGCAGACGACGCACGACATCACGAAGGCACGGGCGATGGCCACACCGATGGAACCGGCGGCGGCCGGCGCTGCCGCCGACGAGCACGAACGGCCGGGGAGCGGCCCGATGCCCCTGTGGCGCGACGCCGACCGCCCGGACGGCACCCGGGTGCGGACTCGGCCCGCCCCGCACGGCGCCGCTGCGGACGAGGACGTCTGGGCAGCCTGGGACGAGATCTGCACCGGTGTGCCCGCAGCGGAGGTCCGGGCCGCCGTATCCGCGGACGTGGCGGTCCTGAACCGGACGGTGCACGCGCCCATCACAGACGAGCCCGAAGCGGCAACCGAAGCAAGAGCTGCGTGGGCGCCGGTGGAACCGGCCTCCGCAGTGCCCAAGGTGACAGAGGCGGCAGCAGCGGTCGACACCGCCACGACTGGCGCCGACTCCCACGCGACGAGCCTGGAGAGCTACCCGGAATGGCAGCGGATCCAGACCGTGCGCGGGGCCCTGCGCCACGTGTGGGAGGTCATGAAGGAGAAGGCAGGCCCAGCCTGGGACAGCCTGCGCGCGGATGTACGGTTCCAGGGATTCTGGAAGACCATGTCCATCCGGGCCTGCGAGGCGATCTCGGTCCAAGCGGCGGCGCTGGCGAACCGGCTCCGCCGCGGAACCGGCGATCTTCCCGCCGCCGACGCCCTGCTGAAGCTGTCCGACACCACCCTCACCTACAGCACCGTCGCCGAGGCTCAGCCGGTAACGGCTCACGCGCCGACCCGAGAACCGGACGCCGCCGGGGGTTCCATGCAGCGGCTCGTCGAACCGAAGATACCGGCGGCGTACGCCACCCGCGAGGACGCCGCCCGGGCAGCGGCAGAGATCACCGCCCACTTCCAGACCTGGATCACCAGCCCGATGGGGCAGGAACTCGCAGCCTCCGACCACGGCCGTGTCACAGCATTCCGGGACGCCTGGCAGCAACTGCCCCCGCACGACGCCGGCCCGGGCCCGGCCGTCGGCCCGTACGGCGCTGTTGCGGAGCGCGCTCAGGCGCTCGTCACCACGGCGGTCACCCAAGGCCGCTTCGCACCCGGTGACCTGCAGGCTCTGCAAGCCCTGGCCCAAGCAGCCGACCACCACGCCGCCCGCCTCGCGGTGACACTGCCGCCAGGCATGCCCAGGCCGGTCCCGAGAGCAGCCGCCGCGGCACCGGCAGCGGCGGCACCGGCGCCGCCACAGGCTCGCACGCCTCGTCTGTCGGCTTGAAGCCGATCCCGGACGAGACCCTTGCGAAGTATTTGCACCATGTGTCGGTTTCGGCGAAAGTGCTGAGAAACACCTCTAAGGTTGCCTAAAGTGGCAGGTCAGTAAGCCTGCTCCCCGCACACGCGGGGATGACCCCCCGGACGACGCTGCCGCTGTGGCCGATGGGCTCTGCTCCCCGCACACGCGGGGATGACCCCGAGCTTGAGGAGCACGGCCTTACGGCCGTGAACTGCTCCCCGCACACGCGGGGATGACCCCTGGCGATAGCCGGCGTCCGAGTCGGCCGGGCCCTGCTCCCCGCACACGCGGGGATGACCCCTGGTCCATCATTTCGCCGAGGTACTTGGCGCTCTGCTCCCCGCACGCGCGGGGATGACCCCGGCAAGGGGAGCTCATACTCCTCGATTGCGGCCTGCTCCCCCCATACGCGGGGAGACCCGGCGTATGCCTGGTGCTCCTGGCCCGCGACCACCTGGCCCCGCACACGCGTGGATGACCCCGCGGCATCGAGTACGAAGTGAAGCCACTGAAGCTCCGTCATCCTTTGAGCGCGCCCACCAGCTGCGCGCGCTCCCGCAGGTCCCGCACCGCGCGGACGCTGCCATACGGGCGGAGGCGGAGGTTCATCACCTCGAAGTGTTCGTCGCCCCGGGCTGATGACAGGGCTTCGTATTCGTCGAGGAACTTTCCCCAGGATTCGCAGGCGGCCTCGACATGGCCGATGGCGAGCTGGCGCTGCGCGAGCAGCCCGTACGCGTGAAGGCGCCCCTGCCGTTCGTTCGCGGGCTGGACGCGGATCGACTCCCGCAGCGTGCGCACCGACCCCGGCATGTCCTTGGTCGCCGCCTGAACATGGGCCACGTGGAAGAGGTAGGCGGTACGGTCGTAGCCGCCCACGGACTCGCGCCGGTCGTCCGCGCGTGCGAGGGCCTCCTCCGCTTCACGGAGCCGGGTGAAGGCCTGCCGCGTGTCGCCGACCATGGCGGCTCCGTGTGCCTGCTGGCCACGGAGGAACGCGACCAGCCGGGGCCCCGCGGACGGCGCCGCCTCCGCTGCCGAGTCGGCCAGTTCGAGAGCGCGCCGCCCGTAGCCCAGGTTCGACGCCTGCAAGGACATGCCGCGCAGCGTGCGGCAGTACGTCACGTGCTCCTCTGCCTCCCCTGCCAGCCGCAGCGCGGACACGTAGTACTCCTGTCCGAGCCGGTGCTGCCGCTCGTACATGGCCATCCACCCCGTCAGGTAGACGAGGTCAGAGGCCGCGGCGATCATGCTGCGCCTGACCGGCGCGGCGGCTTCGGCCTTGAGCCAGGGGCCGACCGTGTTGACGAGGAAGGCAGCCGCCATGGGGCGTGCGTGGCCGGCGCCGAGCTCGTCGAGGATGTCCGCGATGCGGTCCGTCATGTTCTGGATGGCAGCAACCTGTGCCTGGCCCACGCGTGTCGTGGCTTTCCCCGGCCGTATCGGATCAGGGCTGTCGGCCCGGGCGAGCGAGGGGAACAGGGGGATGGCGAGCGCAGCGGAGAAGACTCCGGCCGCGATGACGCGGCGTCGGGACGGATCCATGTCGGCCCTTCCGAGGTCTACTAGGTCCCTCACAGTGTCCGCCTCCTCGACGCCGCCCGGGGGCGTGAGGCCGGCCTCCGCGTAGGTGACGGGACGTCCCAGCTTCCGCTCGAAAGCCTCGACGATCAGGGCCCTGACCTGCCTACGAGGCTGATGGCCGGCCACCCACTGGGACACGGCGGGCTGGCCGTACTTCAGGGCGAGGCCGGCCTCGGCACCCATGCGATTGACGATCGAAGCGAACTGCGCCCGAGACCATTTCGCCTGCTCAAGCAGCGTGTCCAGATGGGGGTTCGGTGTGCGTGAGTGGCGCGCCATGTGCATCTCCCGACAAGTGCATGGCTTGCATACTTCTCCGACTCCCCAACGGTACTCGCGGTACGCGGTCGTGCGGTTACCTCTTCGTACCCAGCAGCCGGCGGAAGGGATTTCCCGCCGGCTCATGACGGTAGGGAGCTTCCTCATGGCCGAAAACACCACCTCTGATTGGTACGCGCACAGCCTTGCCGACCCGGCGGACGCTTACGCCGAGTGGAAGGCTCACGGTGTCGCCGTCCTGCCGCTCGGCGAGTTCTTCGAGGCGGTGCGCCTCCCCGAGGAGCTGGCCAATGCGGCAGCGGCCAGCGAGGTGACGGCCGTGGTCAATGACGCCCTCGCGGGATTGGAAGGCCCGGTCATCCACGACTCCCGCAACCGCAACTACTACGCCCTGGTCGCGCCCGGTACCCGAGACCACTGGTCTTCGCGGCACCAGGTCGAGTGCCTCGGCCACGGGACACAGCTCGGAGTGCCGGAGCTCGACCGGCACCGACCCGACCCGGGCCATCCGATCTATTGGGCCGCCGCCCCAGGGCCCGGTGCCTTCTTCTGCCACGTGGCTGCGCTGAAACTCCTGATCCGGATCGGTACCGCGCGGCTCGCAGACCGAGAAGGGCACGTCGTCCGGTGACGCAGCAGGCGGCCCTTCGCGCGGGAAGTGCGAGAACGCGCGGTTGCAGGCCACGACCGGACTGCCCTGGGCCCCACCTCGGCCGTCTCGTACGTCCTGTCCGCAGGCGGCTCCGTGGTCGACGGAGTGATGAGTCGGTAAACCCCGGAGCGCCCGGCTTCTGCCGCCGCAGACTGTGAACGCCCACCCCCGCACCATCGGAACGGACATCGCACTCATGCGGACGACACTCATCACCGAACACCCCGCGTGGCGCAAGGCGCCCCAGGGCGAGCCCGTGCGGATCGTCGAGCACCTGGACACCGTATGGCTCGCCCGCTGGGACCCGCACCACGAGCAGCTGCTGCTGTCCCCCCTGACCGGCGACCGGCACGGTCCCGCGCAGCCTCCCGTCGCCTACACATCCGCCGTCGAACTGCCGGCCGCCCCCGAGGGGGTCGTCCCCCTGTTCGACGCGTTGGGGCGCCTCGGCACGGTTGCGCGGCTCACCAACCCCTCCTTGTGGGACGCCATGGTGACGGCGATCCTCCGCCAAGTCGTGACGGCGAAGCAGGCCAAGAAGCGGCACCAGTCGTTCTACGCCTCCTACGGGCGCAGCTTCGCGACCCCGGCGGGCGAGCTGTCGCTCGTACCGACCCCTGGCAGGGTGCTCGGCCTCAGTGACGAGGAATTCGCCGCGGTCGGCGCCAAGTTCAACCGCACCGCCCTGCTGGCCGCCGCCAAGGCCTTCCTCGACCGCGGGGAGCACTGGTCCGCCCTCGACGCCGAAAGCCTGATCAAAGAACTTCTCGAAGTGCCCCGTATCGGCCCCTGGACCGCGGCCGCTGCCGCGGCCGACTTCACCGGCGACCACTCGGTCTACCCGCACGGTGACCTCGCCGTACGCACCTGGGCGGCCAAAGCAGCACCCGGCCTCACCCTCCCGGGCTCCGAGCGCGAGTTCGAGGCCTTGTGGCGCCACTGGGCACCCGCCCGCACCCACCTCCATGCCCTGACACTCTTCACTCTCACCTGGGGGAGCAATGACCGCATTACCGGTCCCGGCCACGAAGGACGTACGCACCACCTCTGACCTGGTCGTCGGCGCCGATCCACACCGCGTGCTCGACGCCGTGTTCGTCAACGCTCCGCTGCGCGACTACTCGGTGAGGCCGCGTACCAACGACTACACCCTGCCCGTGCTCGGCCTCGGCTACATCGCCACCTACGCCGAGCAGCGGGGATTCAACGTCGGCGTACTGGACGCCGAGGCACACGGGCTCGGCATCCACGAGACGGCCGCCCTGATCAACTGGCTGCGGCCCCGGTGGGCCGGCATGAACCTGCTGGCACCCACCTACGAGATGTCGGCCCGGATCGCCGAGAGCCTCGACGACGGGATCGCCTTGATGGTCGGCGGACACCACGCCCGCGCCATGCCCGACCGCATCCTCGCCGACCCCAGGATGCGCCCCCTGCGCGCGCTCGTGATCGGCGAGGGCGAGACGCGCGTCGCCGCGCTGCTGGGCGACGAGCGGCGCCGCGCCGAACTGCCGGGGGTCATGTGGCGCGACCGCCTGCTCGGCACCCACGCCGCGGGCATCCCGCGCGGCGCCACAGCGCAATGGCTCGGTCCGGACATCGACGCGCTGCCGTTCGTGGACAGGAAGTTCCTGCCGCAGGACCCCTACCTCGCCGAGGACGGCCGGGTCGAAGCGAACATCGTCGGCTCGCGCGGTTGCCCGTACGACTGCGGGTTCTGCGGCGCGGCCGTATCGGCGAACCCCGAGGTGAAGATCCGCGCCCGCTCTCCGCAGAGCATCGTCGCCGAACTCGACCACCTGCACGCGACGCACGGTGTGACCGCGTTCCGGTTCGTCGACGACCTCTTCCTCGGCGCGCGGAGGGTGATCGTCCCGCAGATGAGGGCGTTCGAAGAACACAAGATTGGCGACCGGTACGTATGGGACGCCACCGGCCGGATCAACGTCCTGCACCGACTCGACGACGACATGCTCGACGTCCTGAAGGCGTGCGGCCTGCGCGAGGTCGCCCTCGGCATCGAGTCGGGCAGCGACCGCGTGCTCGCCGGCATGGACAAGCGCATCACCGCCGAGATGACCGAAACCGTCGCGCACCGCCTGCTCGAACGCGGGATCGGCGTGAAGGGGTACTTCATCCTCGGTTACCCGGGCGAGCAGCGCGACGACCTCGACGCGACCGTGCGCCACATCCACAACCTCTGGGGCATCGCCGACCGCCACGGCCGCGGCAGGTTCCGGGCGAGCGTGTTCGAGTTCCGCCCCTACCCCGGTACCCCGATCTGGCAGAAGCTGATCACCGACGGCCACGACCCCGAGCAGCTGCTCGCGTACGGAGACGTCGACCTCACCGCCGACGGCGCCGACGAGTCGATGAGGCAGCGCGACGAGTTCAATTTCTCGGTCGGCATCCAGTTCGGCGGCACCCCCCTTCCCGAGCTGCGCGCCACCCTCGCGACCCTCACCCGGGAGCAGCACGACCGGAACCGCATGGGAGTCGCCGCGTGAACGGGCGCCACGCGTACCCGGGTCTGTTCGTCTCGGTCGACGGCCCGAGCGCGGTCGGCAAGTCGACCACGGTCACCGAGCTCGGCCGCCTGCTCGCCGGCCGCGGCGGCAGCGTCCACACGACGACCGAGCCCTCGACGAGCGAGCTCGGGAGTTTCACCCGGGCCAAGGCGGATCACATCCGCGGACGTGCCCTCGCCTGTCTGGTCGCGGCGAACCGGTACGAGCACATGGAGAACGAGCTCGATCCGCTGCTCAGGACCGGCGAGACCGTGGTTTGCGACCGGTACCTCGCGTCGAGCCTCGTGCTCCAGCAGCTCGACGGCGTGCCCGAGCCGTTCGTACTCGCGCTGAACCGCCACGCCCTGCTGCCCGACCTCGCCGTGATCCTCACGGCGGCCCCGGACACCATCGCCACCCGGCTCGCCGAGCGCGGCCGGCGGCACCGCTTCCACGACGACCCTGGAGGACCGGCCCGGGAGGTCGAGCTTTACGGCGAGGCGGCGGAGACCTTGGCGATCCTCGGCGTGAGGGTCCTCGTAGTCGACTGCACGCGGTCCACCCCTACGGACGTCGCGAAGCAAATCGCCGACGCCCTCCCGCGGTCGGCGGTAGCGTCGACAACCCCACCAGACCCGACGACCACACGGTGAACCCATGAACGCAGCACCTGCCACGCCCGTCATCGATACGCACGTGATCCTGCGCGACGGCGACAAGATCCTGCTGTCACAGCGCGGCGGACCGTACGGCTACGGCCGGTGGCACGCCCCGTCGGGCAAGCTCGACCAGGGCGAGCCGCTCAGCCGGGGCGCGGCGCGGGAGCTGCGCGAGGAGACCGGCGTCGAGGTCGATCCCGACCACCTGCGGCTCGTGCACGTGGTCCACCACAAGCAGAGCCCTGCGGTCGAGCGCATCGGCCTGTTCTTCGAGGCGACCGAGTGGCGGGGCGAGCCCGTCAACCGCGAGCCCGAGAAGTGTCTCGACCTCCGGTGGTGGTCCGTCCACGAGCTCCCAGAAGACATCATCGAGTACCCCGCCGCCGGCCTCCTCGGCTACCTCGACGGCGAACAGGCGATGACGGAACACGGCTGGCAGTAACATCCCGGCCGTCATGGGGCGTCTCAAAGGGCTACAAGGGGTGTCAAGCTGACATTGGCTGGGGGCGCAGCCCTCCGTTGGGTCGCGGAACCGCTGTCCTGCTCAGTGGCGCATCGTCCAGGGAGGGGGTGGGATAGGTGGCATTCGATGAGGCTGGATAGACCGAGTCAGGCGGGGGCGGCAGGGCGGTAGACCAGCAGCAAGCAGTCCATACCGGCGAACCGGCCACTCTCACGACGTGCAGCGAGAGCCTCTAGCATGGGAGGACGGCCTGATCGTGCGGTATGCCAGAAAAGCCCGATCCTGTGAAAGTGCTTCGGAATGGCCTCTCCCCTGCGTAACGTTGCAGGTCAGCAAGCCTGCTCCCCGCGCCCGCGGGGATGACCCCCGTGACGCCCGTCCAGTGCTCGATGCGCGGCTGCTGCTCCCCGCGCCCGCGGGGATGACCCCTACGACCTCTTCGGCAGAGTCTCCGCCTTCGCCTGCTCCCCGCGCCCGCGGGGATGACCCCGACAACGTCACCCTGTGCATCATGCTGCTGATCTGCTCCCCGCGCCCGCGGGGATGACCCCGGGCGCGGCGCCATCGCGGGCACCGCCCAGACCTGCTCCCTGGCTAGTCGGGGGCAATTGCCTCACCGCACCGCTGCTGGCTGCGGCGGGAACCTGGTGTTGGGCCGTCAGGCCGGCGATGGCTTGCCCGGCTGTGCCGCGCGACCCCTGCAGTTTGCAGGGAAACCCTGGTGTTCGAGGGCCGCGTGCGGGGGCGGACGACCTGAATGCTATTGGGTGCTATGGGGAAGGCCGGCACCCGGGTAGGGGTGCCGGCCTTTGTCTCCGGAACGAGTAGCTCGCAATCCGGATTTCCCGAATCGTTCAGTTGTACCAGGCGCTGCCGACCTGCTTGCTCCCGTTGGAGATGGAGATGGCGACCTGGTGCGTGCTGTCGTGGTAGTACGGCGGGCCCGCGGAGCCGCTCGAGTACGGAGCGACGCTGAAGCCTTGAGAGGCCGGCGGGTTACCAGTCGCGGTGTTGCGTGACCAGAACGCCATCCAGCACGTGTTGGGGCCGGTGGACTGGAGCGTCGCAGTGGCCCAGTTGGAGGAGCCGCCGCCGTCCAGGTGCAGCTTGCCTATACACCCGGGGACAGCGATCGCCACCGTGCCGGGGGACCCCGCATAGGCCGTGCCCCCCGTTCCCATCACAGCCAACAGGCCGGCACCGATGGACATCGCCGCAGCTCGTCGCAGTGAACGCATCATGAATTGCCCCTCCCGGATAGGATTTCGGCTTCTTCTTCGCCCCCGGCAACGTCGCGCCGTGGTGCATACGCATCGTTTCGGTTGCACACGGCCGCGGGTAGCTTTCGCCATGTACGCGCAAAAGCCCTGGTGGGGAAGTCAAGTGCGAGGAGGCAGGCCTTGATACGGATTCATCTCGGGTTCGAGGGCTTGGGCCGCGTCCGGATCTGCGCCCTCCCGGACTTCGACGCCGAACTCACGGCAGCCGGGAGGGCCTACGCCCGCAGCGGCCGGCCTCAGGACCTGCTCATGCAGCTCTATGCGCGCAGCCACGCTGCCCACCTTCACCGGGTACCGCGACCTGCTCGGCGTCACCGCTGGGGTCTACGCCCACGTAAGGCTCCGCCTCCAACGGCAAGCCATCGACACCTGGACGGCGCCCTCGGCCCTGTCAACGACAACCCCGACGACCCACCCGCCGCGGCAGGCGTCCGCTGACGTTGCCGTCAGCGTTGCCGTCAAACGCCCGATAGGCCCCACCGAATATCCATTCGGTGGGGCCTATCGAAATGTGCACAGCATGTTATGGGCTGAGGCTGACTTACCGAGTCACCTGAAGGCGCTCCTCCAGTGTTTCCAGTGAAATCTCACCTTGCACCCATGCCGTGACGTATTGCAGGTCATGAACTGAAAGACCGAAGGCCGATCGAAGCACTTGGGCCAGCCGGAACGGCGCCAGCCTCAAGTACGGATGTTTATCGATTAGGAGATCGGTGATCTCTGCGACGCTGCACCCAATCTCGTGGTACTCGACGGCCAAGCACGCCAATCGTTCAATTTCCTCGTCCATCAGTTCCCTCATCTTCGGAATGTGGCAAGGACTTGCTGGAAGTCCCCGTCGAGCCTCGGAACTGCTCCTCCTTGCGGCGGGCGGTGACAGGCTGCACGCGCTGTACGAACTCGCCCTGCGCACCGGACTCCGCAAGGGCGAACTCCTCGGTCTCCAGTGGGAAGACCTCGACCTCCAGACAGGCACTGCCAGCATTCGCCGCACCCTCCAGCGCACCCAGACCGGCGGGCTGACCGCCCTGCCGACCAAGACCCGCGCATCCGAACGCCGCATCGCCCTCCCCAGCGAGTGCATCCACTCATTCAAGGAACACCGTGAGGTACAGGAAGGAGAACGAGAGGCCGCAGCTGAGGACTGGAGGGACAACGGCCTCGTCTTCAGCACACCGGCAGGAGGGCCGATCGATCCGGCGAACCTCAATCGCAGCTTCCGCGCCCTCCTCGATCGGGCTGGGCTCCGCCGCATCCGCTTCCACGACCTCAGGCACTCAACCGCCACCCTCCTCCTGGAGCAAGGCGTCGAACTCGTCGTGATCAAAGAACTCCTCGGCCACGCCCACATCGGCGTCACCGCCACCGTCTACGCACACGTCCGACTCCGCCTCCAACGCGATGCCATCGACCTCCTCGGCTGCACCCTCCGCGACCCCGCCCAGCCCGCCACCCGACCCGACGACGGCGACGAACCGCCACTTTGTGCAGCACCCGTCCGCTGACGTTGCCGTCAGCTACTGCCGTCAGGGCATGTTGAAGCCCCCTCCGAGGCAAGCGGGAGGGGGCTTCAACATGCCCTCAAGCGAGAATTGGAGCGCTAATTCTTTACATAGCGATGGAGTGACTTAAATCTCGCCGAATTTCACTGTCAGGAAATTCTGGCCGGACCATGGATCACGCTGACCGCCTAATCAAAGCCGCCAATACAAACTCCATGGCTTCGTCAACAAGAACGATCGCACCCAGCTCGCCAGCTCTCACAGACAGCAAGCCTACCCGGCCATCCGAATCTTCGAGGGCAGGAAAGAAGAGCTCCCACCCGATTCGAGAATCCCGGACTTCGTCGATCGAGTCATATCTGTACCTATAGACATCAAGCACCTCCTTGGCTGGCGGGAAGGTGACTTCGACGACACTGTCAGACTCGGAGGCCAGCGCGGCAACCAACCGATCGACGTCCTCCACGAGAGCCGCAGGCCGGAACGCAGATAGCAGCTCCGCGATGTCCCCAACTCTTACCTGCTTCACGGCATTCCCCTCCACGCCGGATATGCATTCCCTGTCATCGTTCCCTCGATTTGGACCTCGAACTCGCCTCTGAATTCTACCCAAGGCTCGTCATTGCTGTGTACATGCGGCCGCCCAGCAGGAACTTTCGATTTGATCACTACGCCAACGCCGGTCGGCCCCTTAGTTGCTGCCCGACGTGCCACTGCCTCACTTGTCGACCAACTGGTGAATGGGCTATCGGTGTCACCAAGATGGTGCGACTCCGCCGAAGCATTTCCTCCACGGGGGACGGCCACGCCATCCACCGCCGCATCGAAACCAGGGTGTCCCTCTGGGACGCCACGATAGACGGTCGTCCCACCACCGCAATTGTGAACGAGGACCGGAGTGGCCCCTGCCAGCACATAGTACGTGTGGAGGTCGGCGATTGTGAGGTTGTGGACTGTTGCTCGCGGAGCCGCGTGGCGCTTGACGGCTGTGATCTGGACGTGCGTACCAGCGCTGGTCTGGAGCCACTGGCCCGGTTGGAGTTCGGTTGCGTCGACCCACTTGGCGAGTTCCACGACCCAGAAGGGGTGGTGGTCAGTGGCGGTTATGACGTCGACGGTGGGGGCTGTGTCGCCGTCAGTGGTGATGCTGATTTCGACGAGGTTCTTCGATCCTTCGCCGAGGATTGTCGCTGTTACATCCTTGGAAACGGTTTCGCCGGTTTCGGGATCGGTAGCGACGACCTTGTCACCCGGTTCGAGTTCTTCGATCGGCTTCGTGGAGCCGTCGGCCATCAGGACCAGGGTTCCGGAGGTGAAGCTGTTACCGACGGGGCATGAGCCTCCCTTGCCCGCGATCTTGGAGCCGATCTTGGAAATGGCGGCGCCGACTCCCTTGCCGATCGCATTACCTAGCGCTGCGAGAGCTGGACCGGCAGCCGCACCCACTGCGCCGCCCGCAGCTCCCCAGAGAGCACCTCTGGCTTCGTCCTTCAGGATGCCCAAGGTGCTGTGGTCGGCGTTCGGGTCCATTGCATTGGCCACGGCTGCGCCGGCCGCTCCTGCAATGGCTCCGCAGCCGGCTGCCAAGGCGAAGCCGACGCCGCCTGTTGCCACGCCGGCCGCACCCGCAGCAGCGACGCACGCCGTTCCCACAACAATCTCGGTGGTGATCGAGACGATCATCACCTTGTTCTCGTTCCAGAACTTCTTGGTCTTGTTGACCGTCTTGTTCCAGTTGCACTTCGAGAAGAAGCCGCAGCTCTTGGTCTTGTTGGAGGTGCTACTGCTCGTTGTCGGAGGTGATGCACCGAGTTGCTTGAGTACCTCGTGGTCCGACTCGTCGATCGTGCCGCCGTTGGCGGTGCAGTTGGAGTAGTGGGCGCAGTTGTCGTCCTTGAGGCCCGTTGGGTCCGAGCTCATGACCGGGTTGCCGCTGGCGTACGTGTAGCCGTTCATCTGCATCGGGTCGGTGATGTCGATGATCGGGTCGACGCTGATGAAGCGGCCGGACGAGGATTCGTACTCGCGTGCCCCTATGTGGGTCAGGCCAGTGCTGGTGTCGTCGATGCCTGTGCCGACGAAGGTACGGCTGCCGGGCCAGTTGCCGGGCTGGGCACCGCGAGGGTTGCCGTACGGGTCGGACTTGCGGCGGGTGACCTGCTGGTCGCCTGCCATGTCCACCGAGGTGGTGGCGGTGTTGTGGTGGTCGGCGAGCAGGACCGACAGGTTGTGGCCGGTGGTCTTGCCGCCGGTGCGGCGAACGGTGGTCGGGGCGCCGGGGCTGCTGTAGTAGCGGGTGGCGTCGACGGCCTGGCCGCCCAGGTTGACGGTGATTTCGGTTTCACCGAGGTAGAGGGTCCGGGAGCTGCCGGTTTCCTCGATCAGCCGGTTTCCGTTGGCGTCGTAGAGGTACTTGCTCGTACCGTCGGCAAGCGTCCACTGCTGGTTTCCGGCGCCGCTGACGCAGTTGTAGAAGATCAGGTCCGTGCCGTCGGCGGCGATGCCTCCGCTGACGTCGAGGCAGGCCGTGGCGGCGGTGCTGTACAGGGACTTGTCGCCGGCGCGGTAGGTGAACTTCTGGTCGCTTGAGCCGTTGCACGGTGCTAGGACGGCCTTGCCGTTCCTGGCGGTCAGGCACTTGCCCAAGGCCTGGACGGTGTCACCGGTGAAGCGCCACTGCTGGGCCTTGCTCTCCTTGCAGGACATCAGCTGCACCGGCGTGTCGGCCGACGGATTCCCGTCCTCGGCGTCGAGGCACTTGCCGGACAGGCCGGTGACGGATACTGCGCCGATGCCGGGGCTGGACGCCGTTGTCAGCTTGTTGCGGCGGTCCCAGTTCAGGGTCTGGGTGTCACCGCCGATGCGGCGGCTGGTGGTATTGCCGGACGCGTCGTAGGTGTAGGTGGATGTGGAGCTCACCACGGAACCCGGCTTGCGGGTGGTCTTCTCCACCTTGGTCAGCGCGTGGGGCTGGGTGCCCTCGTAGCGATAGGCGGTCTCGTCGTCGAGGGCCGTGTCTGCGAGGTCGTGTTCGACGAGGCGGGTGCGGTTGCCGATGGAGTCGAAACCGTACTCCTGCCAGAACCCGTCGCTGTCCGGCCCGGGCGTGACGTCGGCGAGCGTGGGGCCGGCGCAGGTTTTGCCGGTCCAGGCGTGGGCGAGCTGCCCCATGGGGTTGTAGGCGTAGCACTCGCGGTCGGTGGTGCCGTCGCCGCGAGTGTCGGAGACCGCTGTGATGTTGCCTGCGATGTCGTACGTGTAGGAGACGTCGCTGATCCGGCTGGAGCCGGTCTTCTCCCGGTCGCTGGTGGACCGGGTGAGCATGCCGGTGCTCGGATCGAACCTGTTGGTGGTCCACACGCGGTTCGGTGCGCTGCCGGAGGCGGTGCGAAGTACCTGCCCGAAGGGGCTGTAGACCGTTTCGGCGGTGTACCAGTTGAGGCCCGACATGCTCTGCGGCATGCCGTCGCGGTTATAGCGGGTGATCAGCTTTTCGGCGGCCAGGCCGCCGGGGGTGGCAGGCAGGGTCGTGGACTGCACCTTGCCCGTGGGCGTGTAGGTGGTGCTGGAGGCGTAGCTGCCGGCGAGGCCCTTCGTGGCGGGGGTGTCCGGGATCGTGGTCCGAGAGCCGGTGGGCCGGTACTCGCTGTCGTAGCCGGTCACCTCGGTCTTGAACTGGTCGGTGCCTTCGTAGCGGATGGACGCGACCGGCTGGCCCTTGCCGCCCGGAAGGGTGTCGAAGCTCCAGGAGGCGATGAGGGGCCCGGTTGGGGAGTCGTCGCGGACCTGGGTCGCGCGGCCGAGTGCATCGTAGACGGTGTACTGAGTGCGTCCGCTGGAGTCCTTGGCCCAGATCTGCTGATCGAGCTTGTCGAAGCCGAAGGACGACTGGCCGGTGTCCGGGTCGGTCGAGGAGATCGTGCGGCCGCGGGCGTCGTAGGTGTACGTCCACCGGTTGCCGGCTGCATCCTTGACCGCGGTCAGCTTGTTGCGGTGGTCGTAGGTGTACTCCGTTTTGTTCCAGGTGGTGCTGCCGAGGTCGGTCGATGTCGCGTACTCGACCGCGGAGGTGCGGCCCAGGGCGTCGGTCGAGGTCCTCTTGGCTCTGCTGCCCGCCAGAGGGCTCAGACCGTCGGGGTCCATGGCCGACCGGGTGAGAGTTGTGTCACCGGTGTACTGGACCGTGGAGGAGTACTGCTTGACGCCCTTGTGGAGCGTGGTGGTACGAACTGGCCGGCCGAGGCCGTCGTAGGCCGCCTGGGTGGAGTTGGGAACTGCGGTCACCGACTCCGGAACATAGATCTTCATGTCCGGATCGCCGTCGGCGTGGTAGCCGTTGTCGGTCCGCCGGACTGCGCCCTGCGAGTTGTAGAAGGTATCGGTGATCAGGCGGCCGCCGCCGGGAGCCTCGCCTTGGGTCTGACGGGGGCGGAGCAGTCCGTCGTAGATCGCGATGGTCTTGGTGTACGTGCCGTCGTCCTGCAGGGTTCCGCTGGAGACGATCGGCAGCTTGTCGGGGTCGATCTGGTAGCCGAAGGTGAAAGCGGCCTTGTCGGTGGGCTTCTGGGACGGGGTCCACACGGCGGTGGAGCGGCCAAGCTCGTCGTATGCGGTTGTTGTCTTGCGCCCGTTGGCGTCGGTTTCCTCGAGCGGCGTTCCGCGGCCGGGGTCGAACTTGGTCGTGGTCGTGTGCCCCAGCGCGTTGGTGGCGGTCACGGAGTAGACCGGACCGGTGGCCGGGCTGTAGGCCGTCGACACCGCGTTGCCGACGGCGTCGAGGACCTTGACCGAGCGGCCGAGCGTGTCGTACTCGGTGCGCGCGGTGGTGATCCAGCCGGTGCCGGCCTCGTCGTTGGTGTCGACTTGGCGGACGAGCCCCTTGGTGGGGGCGGTACCGAATGCGTCGAGGGCGTCGTATGAGGTGCGGGAGGCGGAGATCAGCGCGCCGGTGCCCGCCTGGGCGCAGTCGCCTGCAGTGGTTCGGATCTGTTGCGGCAGACCGATCAGGTTGTTGGCGGGGTTGTGGACGTAGGTCGTGGTCGCGCAGGTCTGGCTGACGGTCTTCGGGCCACTGCCGCCGGTCCCGGGTTCGATGGCGTCGGTCTGGACCTTGTTGATGAGACCGTAGTCGGGCTCGCCCTGCTTCGGCTCGTGGTAGTAGAGCGTGCGTACCGTCCGGGTGCCCTTGCTGGTGGCCTGGAGCGCGTCGGTGCGTGCGTTGCCGGAGCGGTAGGCCTTGAGGGCGGTCGTGCCGGGACGGTCACGGGATGCGGTCTCCTGGCTCCAGGGCCAGGTCAGGGAGCGGGCGGCGATGCTGCCGCCGGCCTTGTTGTAGGTGATGGTCTCGAAGGCGCGGCCCTGGTACTGGGGCAGGTCTTCGCCGAGGTCTTCGGTGCCGGTGGAGTCCTTGACCTTGATCTCTTCGCGGCCGGCGTCCTTGGACATGCCCCGGAAGTAGCGGGTACGGGTCTCGGACTGCTCGGCCGCCTCGGGGCCGGAGGTCTCGGTGCCTGCGCCGTTCGTCGTCTTTACGCTGGCGTAGCCGCGCCACTGGCTGTAGGTGCGCAGCTCGGGCTTGGTGAACTCGTCGTCCTCCTTGGCCCAGGCGGGGTCGCCCTCGTAGGTGTAGCTGGTGACCACGTTGGACTGGCGGGCGACGCGGTCTCGTTCGGTGACTTTGGCGACCAGGTACTTGTTGAACCAGGCCAGCGGCGGCTTCTCAAGGTCGCTGTCGGGGGACCAGTGGACAGGGAAGCAGAGGCTGTTGTTCTTCTCCGGTGCCGGATGCGGGTCGCCCACCTTGCAAGGGGCGGAGTAGTCGACGGAGATTTCACCGCCGGTCTCGGTGCGGATGGTCTGCACGCGAAGCCGGTCGAACTCCGGCGTCTTCTCGCCGATGCTGGCGGCCACGCGGTTGGGCATGTCGACGGCGTTGGCGATGAAGGTCACCGGTGGAAGGGTCACGCCAGTCTGGCCGGCGTTGGCGCTGTATCCCGTCCGGACGATGGAGTCCAGCCACAGCGGGGGATGTGAGTCGGTGCGCTGCTTGGGGAAAGTCTGGGTCAGAGACCACCGGTCGACGTTGGTCAGCTTCGTGGAGCCCTCGGTGCGCTGTGCGAGCGTGGTGACGGCAGTGAGGCGCTTGCGGGACCAGAAGGTGGGGGAGCCGATGTAGCAGCTCTCTGCGTCGTTCTGGCAGAACAGCGTGGCGGGGGTGTCCCACCATGCCTGCTTGTCTCCGTAGTTCTTGGACTGGAAAGCGGTGTCGTCGCACTTGCCTTCCAGGCAGCGTTCGTCGACCTTGAAGTCGACCCGGGCAGCCGGAGCTGCTGCGAGGTTGTCCGCACGCAGGCCGTAGGAAATCTGGACGGGGTACCCGCCGCGGATGTAGGTGCCGGACTTGTCCTTGAACTGCTGATTCTTGGCGTAGCGGTTCGCTTCGCCGGCCCAGTCGATGATCATGGCGTTGCCGTGGATGTCCTCGACGTAGTCGAGGTTCCAACGCCAGGCCTGGTTGCAGGACGAGTCGGCGAAGGTCTCCTTGTGGCAGGGCTCGCCGGGGTGGTTGCCGAAGACTGGCACGGTGAAAACGGAGTTGGTGACAGCTGTCGTGGCGGAGTCACCGAGGGCGTGGTTGCCGACGTTGTGCAGACCGAAGTGGTAGCGCGTGCCGTCACGGGTGGTCAGAACCCAGTAATCACCGTTCTGTGTGCCATTCGGCTTACTCGCATCGGCCTTAAGTTCGATCTTGGAGCCGTCGTCGGAGGCGGGAGTCCACTGTCCCGTCTTGCCGTCGTGCACCAGTTCGGTGGTCGATCCGCCGAAGGACATCACCACGTTGTCGCCGGACCAGCAGAGGTCCGACTTCTTCTTGTCCGTGGCGTTGTCGTTGTTGGGTGCGCCTTGCGTGGTGCTGCGGTCGTCGGCGCAGGAGCGGTAGCGCCGCTCGATGAAGCCGGGGTTGTAGTCCCAGCCGTCACCGATCCAGGACGCCTGGCCATTGGCGACGGACGTCTTGCCGTCCACCGCCTGCGAAGAGTACGAGAACGCGATCTTCGGGGACGGTCCGGCAGGAGGCGCCGGAACGGTGAGCGGGTAGGTCCAGGAGAATCCGCCGCTGCTGCCGCCCGCGCTCCATGTTCCTGACGGGGAAAGGGGGGTGGCCTTGTAGGTGCCGCCTGCGCCGGCACCACCGTCGCTGGCAGCGAGCACGGTCGCTCCACCACCGGCGCCGCCACTGCTCAGGGCCATCGTGCGCATGCCCTGAACGGGTACGGACGCCGGGTCGACGGTCGCTCGGACCGTCTTGGTCACCGGATCGTTGGTGCTCGGGATGTCCGTGCCGACGGAGCACTCGGCGGGCCTCGGTATGTCGAGGAAGCACACCGGGTACTGCTTGATCTTCAGCCGGGTCGCCCATTCGTTGCCGAAGAGGTCCTTGAACTTCGTGTAGTCCAGCTGGACGTCGGCGGGGGCGGAGCCTTCCGCTGGGGGCGTGACCTTGATCAGGGCGCCGTCTACGTCGGAAGCCTCGGTTGCGGTGCGGGACAGAACTCCGACGGTCCAGGTGCCCGAGGGCGCGGGAGGGGGTGTGGTGCCCTCCTCGGCCTTCACCTGTCCGATCTTGATCGGCAAGGTGCCGACCTGCACGTCGCCGCCGGTCGGCGGCAGTGTGACCTGTTCGCTCGCTGCGCTCGGCGGCGTCTTCATTGCGGCTTCGAAGCCCGCCGACGGCGGAGCCGGTCGAGGGTCCCAGCCTAGAAGTTTGGCGGCTTCCACCTTGTCCAAGGTGGCCTTTAGGTCCGGTTGCAGGTCCGGTAGCTGTACTGCGGTGCGGCTGCCTGGTGGCGTCGCCGCCCAAGCCTCGATCGGAAGCAGGGTCGTGACCAACAGGACGGCCAAGGTGACACCGGTGCGTCTGGCCAGCCGCGCGCGTCTCGCGCGGGCCTTCCTGCTTCCGGGCAGGCAGAAGTTGTTCGCCGAGAACGGCGACATAATTAACCCCCCACGAGCTGCCGCCGCGGTGATGACACACGGTCGGCAGAAAAACTGACAATGAGCCAGCTGATTCTGCGGCTCCGAGGGCGGAAAAGCTACGGTTCCGACATTCTGTGTGGCGTTTGTCACTTTAGGTGCGGAATACATCCACCTAAAGGGCGCTAATCGGGCGCAAATGGCATGCTGCCTGGACTGCGGCGCAGGTGAAGATGTCCCCGGGATGGTTCATGCTCTGCTGACGCTTCTTCACGCAAGAGGCAGGGACGGCGACTGCAGCCTCCCAAGGTTTCCGGCAGAACGCCGAAAAACATCAGTGAGCACCGAAGGCCGCTCTGTATGCGCGCGCCCGAGGGGGGAGAAGTACGCTCGTGTCCGTCAGTGATTCGTCCGTGGACGAAAACCTGCCAACGTCGATTGCCGAAGCAGAAGTTGAGGCGCCGCCGCCAAGTCGCTGGTTCAGGCGCCGCCGGGCTTGGGGAGGCCTTGCTGCCCTGCTGGCCCTGGCCGTCGCACTGCCTGTCGGCGTGCACGGGCTCGGCGAGGGCACGCCTCAGAAGCGTCCGGACGAGGACGCGTCCGTGGCCGCGCCCGAAGCACGCCGCCAGGCCGAACGCACCGGCAAGGAAGTCGAGGTCACGGCCGCGCGCACCGCGAACACGTCGACCTGGGCACAGCCCGATGGGCTGTACCGCAAGAAGGTCTACGCCTCCGCGATCCGGGCGAAGGTCGACGGTCAGTGGAAGCCGATCGACACCCGTCTGGAGCGCGTGGACGGCGGTTTCGCCCCGAAGGCCGTCAACGAGCGCGTCGTCTTCAGCGCCGGCACACCGCGGGCCTCACGCCGGGTGTCCCGCACATCGCTGACCCTGACCCAGGACACACCCGCTGAGTCCTGGACCGAACTGGTCCGGTTGAACGCCGATGGGCACGAGCTGGTCGTCAGCTGGCCCGGAGCACTGCCCGAGCCGGTCATCGACGAGTCGCGGGCGCTGTACGAGAACGTCCGGCCCGGCATCGACCTGGTGCTGACCGCGCAGGACGGCGGCTACTCGCACGTGCTGGTGATCAAGGACAGGCAGGCTGCGGCCGACCCTCTGCTGGGCGAACTCAAGTACCGGCTGTCCTCTCCCGACCTGGCCTTCCGCCTCGATACCGAGTCCGGAGCGGTCAGCGCCCGCAACGAAGCCGGCGAGGAAGTCGCAGGATCACCGTCACCACTGATGTGGGACTCGTCAGGCAAGGTCGCCACCACCGACAACGCCCTCGCCTGGAAACCGTCGGAGGCAGCCCGGCAGCACCCCACGCTGGGAATGGCCGGCCTGGCGGGCGCGGAGGGGGCCCACATGGAGGTCGCCAAGGCCGCCCTCGCCGAGAACACCCTCTCCCTCACACCGGACAGCTCTCTGCTGAGTGCACCCGAGACGGTGTATCCGGTCTTCCTCGACCCTTCCTTCAAGGGTCACAAGCACGCCTGGACCCTCCTCTACAAGACGGAGGGCAGTTCGAGCTTCTACAACGGGCAGAACTACAACGCCAGCGGCACGAACGAGGCGCGCGTGGGGTACGAATCCACCACCGGCGGGACGTCGCGGTCCATCTTCAACTTCGACTTCGGCACCGAACTCCACGGCACCGCGATAAAACGCGCCGCCGTGTACGCGCTTCAGACGTACTCATGGTCGTGTGACCGCAAGCCCATGGACATCTACTCGACGCCGTACATCACGTCGTCGAGCACCTGGAACAACACGACCTCGTATTGGACCCGGAAGGTGGCGACCGAGACCGCCGGCTACGGCTACAACAGCTCCTGTCCGGACAACTGGGTCGCCCCTGACATCACCGGACTCGTCGCCGACGCGGCGAGCAGCCGGTGGGGCGCGCTCTCCCTCGGCTTCGCCGCCCCGAACGAATCAGACTCGTACTACTGGAAGAAGCTCCTCGCCAACGGCGAGTACGCCCCCTACCTCGACATCACCTACAACACGCCGCCGGACGTCCCGATCGCTGCGAACATGAGCACCTACCCGGGCGGTCCCTGCGTGACCACCGGCCCTGGCACCAGCATCGGGAAGACGAACGTCACCTTCCAGGTCAAGGGCAGCGACCGCGACGGCCTCCCCAACCTCAACAAGCTGCAGATCGAGGTGTGGGACGCCGACAGCGGGCAGCCGATCCACAACGAATGGATCCCCGTCAACAGCGACGGCGTTGTCACCACGGAAGTCCCCCTGGACAGGTTCACCTCCGGCAGAAAGTATTACTGGCTCTCCCGCGCCGTCGACTGGGACGGCGTCGGTTCGTCCGGCAGCGGCCCCCTCGACTCCGGTGGCGGCGGCTGGTGCACCTTCACCGTCGACCACGTCGTCCCGCCGGCCCCGGGCGTGAGCTCGACCGACTTCCCTGGCGCCAACCGCGACAACGATCCCGCGCCCTCGTGGAGCGTCAACCCGGCTGGCACCAAGGACCAGGTGATCAAACTCCTGGGCAACGGAACAACGGCCGCAGACATCCGCGAATACCAGTGGAGCCTGAACCGCCCCGCCTGGGACCAGAAAGCGGTCCCGGCAGCCGACGGCACTGCCGAGCTCCGCCTGCAGGTCAACACGGCAGGCCCTAACGTCCTCTACGCCCGCACCGTCACCAAGGCGGGCAACATCTCCCCGCAGACCGAGTACCTCTTCTACGTCACCCCCGGCGCCGTCCAGGACACGCCCGGCGACGTCACCGGCGACGGGCACCCCGACCTCCTGGCCGTGGACATCCAGGGCAACCTGCGCACCTACGCCGGTGACGAGCGCGGCGACACCGACGCTTACATCCCCGGTGCCGTCAGAGACGGCAAGACCCTCGAAGCCGGCTACTGGAAGGACGCAAACGGCAGGCGGGCCCTGATCGCCCACTCCACCGACTGGTACCCCGGTGACGGCATCACCGACCTCATCGCCCGTATGCCTGAGGACGGCAAGCTGTACGTCTACCCCGGTACCGGCACCGGGCAGTTCGACGTCGCCCGCCGCCTGGAAGTCATCCTCCCCGCCAGCGCGCCCGACCCCGCAACCTTCCGGCAACTCGTCGCCACCGAGGACATCACCGGAGACGGCCTGGCCGACATGTTCGCCCTCGACGCCGCAGGAGGCTTCTGGTTCTTCAACGGCTGGACCGGCGCGAGCTTCACCTCCTACAAGAAGCTCGCGGCCAACTGGGCCCCCCGCGACATCGTCGGCGTCCGCGACATCTCCGGCGACAACATCCCGGACCTGCTGTACCGGGACGACGCCAACGCCAGCCGCGGACTCGTCCTGCGCAAGGGCAAGGCGGGAACCAACGGCGGCGTCGACATCACCTCCCTGCAGGCCGCAGCCAACGCCGAAGGCGGCCAGGACTACACCTACGCCACCACCTCCTGGAGCAGGGCCGAACACCCGATGATCCTCGGAACCCCGGACTCGAACGGTGACGGCATCCCGGATGTCTGGGCCACCGGCACCGACGCCAACCAGTTCCTCTTCCTGGGCTCGCGGACGGCAATCGGCGGCGCGAGCGGCCGGGACGAGGACGGCTGGAACACCTTCCTCACCATCGGCTGACCCCACACCACGACTCGGCCGAGCCGTCACACACCCAACGCCGATCAGGCACCACGAAGCCCGGCAACACAGCACACGTGGCGGCGGTACGGGCTTCGGACCCGGCCGCCGCTCTCGTGCCGACACCGCACACCCGAGCCATCCAACAGCCCTCTCGGCGTCGCCGGCTCCACACACCACAGCTGCCGACTTCGCAGCCACCACCCCAGAAGGAGTACCTCATGAGCCTCGCCGCCGTACTACTGACAGCCGGCCCGATATGCCTCGCCGCCGGAGGCACCGTCGCACTGAACATCCGCGGTACCGCCCAGGCGCTGGCACGCCGGGCTGTCCACAACAGGCAACGGGCCATGCATGCCCGAGGCGATCTGGGACCGGCCCCGCTTATCGCGTCCGCAGGGATCTACCGATTGCTGGCCACAGCGATGTCCCTCGGAGGACTCGTCCTTACCCTCGGCGGACTCCTCGAACTCACCTAAAGGGTGTTGCAGAAGGTCGGTTTCGGGCAGGGCTGTGTGGGTGCTTGACCTGCTGTTTCACCGTGTCATGGCGAGGTTGTGCATGGTGGCGATGGCCTGGACGGCGTGGTGGAGGCCGTCGCCTTTCTGGCGGCAGTCGCGGAGGATCTTCCAGTTCTTCATCCGGGCGAAGGTGTGCTCGACGCGGGCCCGGACCCGTCGGTGTTCGGCGTTGTCCTCCTCCTGGCCGCGCAGGAGGGGACGGCCGGCTCGTCTGCGGTGCGGGACGATCAGGCCGGTGCCCAGGTAGGCGCCGTCCGCGATGACCGTTGTCCCGGCCGCCGTGGCCGGCAGGTCCGAGTCCCGCCAGACGTGGGCATCGGCCTTGTTGCCCGGCGCCGGGCGGGCGCTCGCGACGACCAAGCGGCTGTCCGCGTCGATGATGACCTGCACATTCGCAGAGAACCGGTAGTTCCTCGACGAGGCACCGACCGTGCGGTCCCGGACCGGGATCAAGGTTCCGTCCACGATCCACAACCGGTCCACGTCGACGACCGGCCGCGGCGCCGGTTCCAACGCGAGCAACGGCCGCAGGCGCTGGATGACCCGGCAGACGGTGGCCGGGGAGATCCCGAAGAGCGGGGCGAGCTGCCGCATCGTGAGGTTCGTGCGGTAGTACACCGCCACCAGCAGCACCCGATCCGCCAACGGCAGACACCACGGCCGACCGCCGCCCGGACCGTTCCCGCCCCGCTCCCGAACCACCTTCACCAGCTTCGCGAACCGATCGATCCGCAAGCCCGTGAACGTCTCCACCCACACCGGCTCAGCCCGCAACACCCCACCCATACAGGAGGAATGCCCAGAACTTAGAGGACGTTAAGTCCCTTTCCGGTAGAGGCCCCGTCCGGGCTGGGTGAGGAAGCCTTGGCGGGTGAGGCGTCCGAGGCGGCTGCGGGTGACGTTCAGGGCGGGGTCGTCGGTAGGCATACCGAGAAGTTCGTGCAGGTCCCGGACCCGGAACTCCCGGTCGGGGTGCTGGTTGAAGGCATTCACGATGGCCTGGTACGCGGTGGACTGCTCGGCCGGCTCGGATGCGGTTGTGGCGGGTACGAGCTCGGCGAAGACCTTTCCGGCGGTGGCCAGTTCGACCAGCCGGGCCTCGGCCTCGCCCAGGGCGAGCGTGAGGTGCTCGATCTGCCGGCGCAGGTCGTCGGCTCTGGCCGCGGCCCGGTCGTGCTCGGCCTGCAGGCTGATGAGGAGCTCGGTGATGTCGTCGTTCATGCGGCCGCTACGATCTCGTCGCGCCAGGCCGGGGAAGGCATGGTGAGGCGGCGGGTCATGTTCGCGGTGGCCACCCAGTAGACGCGGGAGGCGGAGTTGTCGGGCCGGTGGTCGTACTCGCGCACCAGACGCCGGTGAAGCATCAAGGTGCCGTTGACCTGCTCGACCACCCACCGCTTCGGCTGCGGGACGAACCCTTTGGCCTTGCCGTCGGGGTTGCGGACCACGGTCTCGACCGTGATGCCGAGCAGGGCACCGTGGATGGCGGTCTCATCCTTGAACCCCTGGTCCACCAGGGCTTTCTCCAGACGGTTGCCGCACCGCTCGGCAGCCTGGGTGAGCAGGGCGGTGCCGGCGGCGTTGTCGTGCGCGGAGGCGGCGAGCACGACGACCCCGATGATCAGGCCCAGGACGTCGACCACGAGTCCGCGCTTGCGGCCCGGTGTCTTCTTGTTCGCGTCCAGACCCGTGGTGGTCTTGGGAACCCCGGCCGCCGCACGGACGGACTGGATGTCGAGGACCACGAGGGACGGGTCCTCTAATCGCTTGGCCCTCTCCCGCACCTGGCAGCGCAAGAGTTCCTGTATTCGCTGGTCAAGACCGTCCCGGCGCCACAGCGTGAAGTAGTAGAACACCGCCGACCACGCGGGCAGGTCGTGCGGGAGGTAGCGCCACTGACAGCCCGTCCGGTTCTGGTAGAAGATCGCGTTCACGACCTCCCGCAGATCACAGGAGCCCGGATCCCCCGTCGCCGACCGCGCCACCCGCCCCTGCTTCCACGACTCGATCATCGGCCTGACCAGATCCCACTGCTCGTCCGTCATGTCGCTCGGATACGCCGGTCTCTCCATACGCCGCAGAAGATCATCCGAGCTCCATCCAGCACGCCAGTACGGATCACGACCACACGAACGAGTGATCACGAACCATGGATAACGGGACTTAACGTCCTCTTAGGCTTCCGCAACAAGCTTTAAACTTGTCGTTTAACGAAGCGGGACCCTGGGCTGCCGCTCTGATGTTGCGGAGTGGTGGAAGCGGCCGTCGTGCGGATGAATCTGCGCCAGGATGAAGCCGTGGATGACATCGCTTACCGCCCTGCCCAGCCCCATGAGCTAGCCACCGTCGCTGAGTTGCGGTGGCGGTGGGTGCAGGAGCTCTACGGAACGCCCGACACCACGCTGGACGAGTTCGTTCCCCGGTTCGTTGCATGGGCCCGGGAGACCGAGTCCTCGCATCGGTGCTTGGTGATGGTGCGTGACGACGTTGTGATCGGCATGGCCTGGCTGGCGATCACGCAGCGTGTGCCGCATCCGCGCGCGTTCGAGCGGATGTCGGGGGACGTGCAGTGCACGTACGTCGTGCCGGATGAGCGCGACCGCGGCCTGGGCGGCGAGCTGATCGAGGCGGTCTTGGCGTGGGCAAGGGACCTCGGTCTTGAACGGGTGACTGTTCACTCCAGCGACCGGGCGGTTTCGGCGTACTCCCGTCATGGCTTCGAGGTCTCTCCGCGTCTGCTGCAGGTCGAGGTTGGGCAGGGCGGCGCGGGGTGAGTCCTCTGACCGGTGGCCGGGGTGAGTCGCTGGCCATGTTGTCGCGGTTCCGGGCGGACTTCTATGGGTGCCTCACTGGTCGCTCGGACGCGTTGTTCGAGCTGACGGATGCCCTCCTTTGCACGGAGGGCCCTGTCAAAACGCTGGTGGATCTCGCACTCGCGCCAGAACACCGGCGGGGTCACGGAGCCCTGTACGGCGGGCTCAACCAGGGGCGGATCGACTTCGGTCGGCTCCGTCGGGCCCTGGCCGGCCTGCCGTTGCCGAGAGCGGCGGAGGGCAGGCTGGTCCTGGCCGTCGACGTATCGCCCTGGCTGCGGCCGGACGCCGCGACCTGCCCGGACCGTTCCTTCTGCCACACATACGGCCGGGGTCAGAACGAGCACCGGATGATCCCTGGCTGGCCGTATTCGGTCGTGGCCGCACTGGAGACCGGCCGCACCTCCTGGATCGCCGTTCTGGACGCCATCCGGCTGGAGCCGGGCGCCGATCTCGCGGCCGTAACCACCGCCCAGATCCGTGAGGTCACCGAGCGGCTCATCGCCGCCGGCCAGTGGCGGGAAGGGGACCCGGAGATCTTGGTCGTCCTTGACTCCGGATACGACGCACCTCGCATCGCTCACCTCCTGTCCGGCCTGCCGGTGCAAATCCTTGGGCGGCTCCGGTCCGACCGGGTCATGCGACGGCCAACACCACCTCGCGTCTACGACCCGAGAGGCGGGCGCCCGCCCAAGCACGGCGGCGAGTTCGTCTTCGGCGACCCTTCTACGTGGGGCACCGAGCAGACCGTGACGACCACGGACACCCGGCTCTATGGAAGAGCCACCGCGCAAGCCTGGGACCGGCTCCATCCCCGGCTCACCCGCCGGGCGGCCTGGCTCGACCACGACGGGCCACTGCCCATCATCGAGGGCACCGTCATCCGCCTGGCCGTCGAGAAACTGCCCTCGGGAGGAGTCAACAAGCTGGTCTGGCTCTGGTGGTCCGCCACCGCAGCCACGGCTCAGGACGTCGACCGCTGCTGGCAGTCCTTCCTTCGACGCTTCGACATCGAGCACACGTTTCGCCTCTTCAAGCAGACCCTGGGATGGACGAAGCCTCGCCTCCGTGACTCCGCTGCGGCAGACCGCTGGACGTGGCTCGTGATCGTCGCCCACACTCAGCTCCGTCTTGCCCGCCCACTGGCCACCGATCTCCGGCGACCATGGGAAAGGCCGACGCCACCGAACAAGCTCACCCCGGCAAGGGTCCGGCGAGGGTTCAGAAACCTCCGCGAGAAAACACCGTCGCCAGCGCGTGCACCGAAACCCTCCCGGCCCGGCCCCGGGCGCCCGCCCGGCTCGAAGAACCGGCGGTCGGCCACCCGCTATGACGTGGGACGCGTCCTCGCCACCGGCCAGGCATACAGCCGACCTATCCATCACAAGGTGGGAACCAAACCACGGCGCGTTGGATAAACGACAAGTTAAAGGGCGTTGCAGAAGTGTGGCTGCGGGCATGGCTGAGTCGTTGACTGCAGAGCGTGTCGTCCCGCCTGGGGTGTTCGGTGACGCCGCGTCTGTCCTGGATGGTTCTGTGTGGGGCCGCGTAGGCGCAGTCTCGACTCGTAGCGACGGCTACCCAACACGGGAGCCGTCGGATTCTGCGGTATGCGAGAAAGGCCCGAGTCGATGAAAGTGCTTCAGAATGCCCTCATGCTCGCGTAACGTTGCAGGTCAGCAAGCCTGCTCCCCGCGCACGCGGGGATGACCCCAGGCTGCCGATGATCGAGCCGACGTTGCCGAGCTGCTCCCCGCGCACGCGGGGATGACCCCGGTGATCTTCGGCATGGCGCCTTCCTCGATGTACTGCTCCCCGCGCACGCGGGGATGACCCCAAGGACATGCCAAGCGCTGGAGGCGGAGTTGGACGTGGTCGCAGACGCTTGCGGTGACGCCGATGTGGGCGTGGCCGAGGGTTCCTTGAAGTGTCTGGAGGGACTCGACGCCGCGGCCCGCAAGGGCATGCACGGCAGTCAACCGCCGGTCATCACGGACGACATGACCTCACCGTCCTGCGTCGCCGCGCGACGGTAGGGGGATTCTCAGCAGGGCTCAGGGGAGCTCATGCGATGTCGCACAGGCCTACTGCTCCCCATCAGGTCCCAGCGTGCTCCGCATGTGGACCTTGTGCCACGGGTTCTGAGCCCGGGTCTGGGCGCGATCGAGATATTCGCGTTTCACCGTTGCCGAACCTGGCTTCCAGCGGCCTTGCTGCGTGGGGTCGCCGCCGGCGTCCGCGATTTGCTGGGCGCCGCCGCGGCGCAGGCCGTGTGAGGTGATCAGGTGCCAGCCGGGCAGGCCTGCAAGGTAGGCGCGGTGGCGGATCCAGTCGTTGAGGGCGTCGCCCGTGACGTAGTCGCCCCGGGTGGTCGCGGCAGTGCGGTTCTGGAGCCTGCCCTTCGAGGTGAGGGCGCGCATCAGCGGGCCGTCGTGGACACCCATGCGGTGCAGGCAGTGCAGCCAGTCCCGTACGGCCGACACCGGGTCGTACAGCGCGGGACCGGCGGGGTCGGCCGGGATGAACGTGCTCTCGCCCTTTCCCTCCTGATCCGTCTTGGAGTACGCGATCCAGAGGTCGACGCCGCTGTCCTCCACCTCGACGTCGTCGATGTCCAGGTTTGCCAGCTCGATACGGCGGTTCAGCGCTCCCCGGCCCACCAGGAGCGCGCACCGGTCCCGGAGTCCTGCCGGTGTGCGCAGGTCACAGGTGTCGACCATGGCGCGCAGCATCGGCTCGGTGATGGGCGGGGCTTTGCGTACGCGGTTCCGCTTGCCCCACTCCTTGCGGTACTCGGCCAGCATGCCGCGGGCTTCGGTGGTGCCCGGACGCTGGCCCTCCGGCATCCACGTACGGACGCCCGACATGTACGTCCGGATCGTGTTGGGGGCCATGTCCCGGGCGATGAGGCCGGCGACCCATTCCACGTACGTGGCCGTCGTGCACGGGCGTGCCACGCGCCCCATCGCCTCGCACCATTCGGCGAAGTTCTTGCGCTGGCTGCTGTAGTTGCGGTTGGTGTTGGCCGGCGCGGCCTTGTTCTTCAGACGCTCCGCCGTGGCCGGCGACACCTCGAAGTCCCGGCGGGTGTAGGTCGGGGCGTCCGCCTCGGTGGGTACGGATTCGCCGGGGTGGAGGATGGTGTGCCGGTCGAGCAGTGGCCGGGGCGCGGCTGCCGAGGGGATGGTGGCGGGCAGCAGCGCTTCGTCGACGAGCTCGGCATCGAGCACCTCGGTGTCCTCGTCGACCGCCACCATCGACGCCCCTCCCGCCGGACCCTGATGCGCGGTCATGCGGCCCTCCCCTGACGATCGTTCCTGGGCAATCACCCTTGTATAAGGGAATTTATACGAGGGTTGCGCCCGCGTTTGATTGGAAGGACAGAGAGGAACGAGGTTTTCCTCGTGGCGTGCGAGTTTGCAGGCCGCGGTCGGGTCGAGCTGCACAGGGGGTGTACCCCTGGCCGCAGGTGAGTCAGCCCGCCGCTCCCGCGGCGGGGCCGGACTCCGGAGCCAACGGAGGTCCCAACCAAACCCTGGCGGCTGAAGGACTTGTCGGTGGCCGGGATCGCGTCCCAGTCAGCCTCGGTGCAGCTGACGCGAACGTAGCGATAGTCCCGCGATTGCCGCGAACGTCGGAGACGGGCCCTTTTGTCTGGGCCAGCTGGGCTTCAGCAGCCCCAGCCCCCCGGCAGAAGCGCGGATAGGCCGCAGCCTGGCTTCGGGCTGGGGGTGAGTTGCCGTGCGTCCCTCAGCTCCGGACCGGATCTCGCTCGGGGCACGGTGCGTGGTCGTGCCGGGAAAACAGGAAGGGGGTGGTCAGCATGAGGAGACCGGCGACGGCGATCGCGGTGCGGGGGCCGGTGAAGCCGGCCAGCAGGCCCGACAGTCCGGTCATGGCCGCGACCGTTGCCTTGCTGGTGACCGACCACGCTGACAGGGTGCGAGCGATCCGGTCCGTCGGTGTCTGCTCCGAGCCAGTAGGTGGCGAACACCGGGTGGAACACGCCCCTGCAGGTGATCAGGCCGAAGGCGACCGCGATGACGAGCACGAGCTCGATCACGCCGGGCCGGATGAAGGCCAGCCCCAGCGGCCAGCACGCAGAAGTGCCCCGGCGGTGAGCATGACCCGATGCCGGCCGAGCCGTACAACGAGTTGGCGGGCCGGCCCACGCCGATGATGCCGCCCGACGCAGGGCAAGCCGAATGCAAGGCCGTACTGCCAGGGGGCGAACCCGAGGTCGCCGAGCATGAGGACGGCGAGCAGCGGCAAGGCCGTCATGACCAGGCCGCTGACCAGGCCCGTGTTGAAGAACAGGGGGCGCAGCCGCGTGTGTGCCCCGGTAGGCACACGGGACGCAGCTCACTGCCGCCGATCGCACGGAGTCCTGCGGCTGAGAGCAGAGAGCAACTGACTGCATCGGCCACCACGCTCATCACCGAGCCGAACAGCCCAATGGCGGCTGCGCTGAACGCCGGTCCGAGCACGCTGGCGGTCCAGGTCGTAGACTCGAACCGCCCGTTGGCGACGAGCAGTCCTCCGGCCGCACGAGCACCTTCAGGTACGCGCCACTGGCGCCGCGCTGAAAGCGATGCCGGCTGCACCGACGACGACGGACTCCACCCGGAGCTGGACGAAGCTGAGCAGACCGAGTGCGTACGCGAGGGGGACACTCATCAGTGCCGCGAACCGGGTCAGGTCCATCGCGACCATCACCGGCCGTTTGCGGCGCAACTCCACCCATGGCCCGAGCGGCACCGTCACGGCGGCTCCCACCGTAAGCCCCGCGGCCGCCAGCACCGACATCTGGGTCGGCCCGGCGTGCGGCACAAGGATCGCGATCAGGCGAACGCGTCGAACGCGAGCCACGTGCCGAATGTACTGACTGCACACGACGCCCACAGCCACCCGAACTGCCGGCCCAACGAACTCCCGTCCACCACGCTCAGCGCGCCCCTTCAGTACTTGGTTCCGCACAGCTCTGTAACCATGTTCCCCAAGGCCGGACGCCGGGTATGTCTGCGAGTTCGCGGCGGCCTGTGGCCCGACGGCGAGCCCGCGAGCTCAGGTCCCGTCCTCGTCGTAGTGCGCATCTTCCTCGTGGTTGTGGTCGTGCAGGCGCTGTTCGAGGTCGGTGACCCATCGCCGGGCCCAGGCGCGCAGTTCGGCCGTCTCGTCCTCCGTCAGGCCGTACGCAGCGAACTCGGTGTCGTCGGCCCACTCGGCGCCGGCGAGGCGGTCGCGGAGGTCCTGGAGACGGAACTCGTCGCGGCCGTGCCGCTCGCCGAGGCGTTCCAGCTCGTTTGTGGTGCGGTGTCGGGAGGCTGCGTGTACGTCGATGAGGTCGCGTACGGCGCCTCGGTCGGCCAGGGCGCGGACCTTGGTGCCGATGACGGAGTCGAACGCGAGGACCGGCCCGTACTCGGTCTGGGTGGGCGGGGTCCAGAAGTGCTCCTTGAGTACGTCGACCTCGCACTCCTCGCCGGTGTCCGGGTCGGTGGCCACCAGGCGGGCGGAGATCGCGTCCACGTCGATCATTCGGACCTGCCAGCCGCGCTCGGCCAGGCCCCGCTCAAGGCTGGAGACGATCTCCGACATCGGGGCGGGGTTCTCGGTGGCGACGTCGAGGTCCTGGCTGAGGCGCTCGACCAGGCCGTGGGCCTGGATGGCGTACCCGCCGGTGATCACGAGGGGGTAGGGGGTGCCGATGTCGATCACTGCGGCCAGGAGCCGACGGTGCAGGTCGCTCAGCTTCACGCGGCCGCGGACCTCGCGGTCACGAGCTCGGGAAAGGCTTCCTCCCAGACCTGCCGGATGTGCCGGCTGACCAGGGTGCGCAGGACGGGCCACTGCTCCAGGAGGAGGTCGTGGTTGAGCAGAGTCACCAGGTCCTCGTGCTGGCCCTCGGCGAGGACGGTGCGGTACAGACCCATGCGCAGGCGCGGGCGGTCCAGGTCGTAGGCGCGCAGCCCCGACCAGGCCACGTGCAGCGGCAGCTCGACAACGCCGTGCCGCGGACCTGCGAGCTTCTCCAGGGAGGCGGGCAGCCGGCTCGCGTACCGGGCGCGGAGCACCTCGGCGGCCGAGGGCGCTGCGCTGCTGGAGGAGAGCATGACCATGCAGCGATTATCCCGCGTCTCGTCCGTCTCCGGTACCGCAGACGCGACACCGGGTCCCGGCGGCTGTCATGTGCCTCCTGCGCTCGGCCCATCAGGGATACGCCCCCCTCTGCCCGCGCCGGGCCTGCCAGCCACTGGGCGCTGCCTACGGTGCCCACAGTGCTGCGTCTACGGTGCCCACAGTGCTGCGCCTACGGTGACCACGGTGCTGGGCGCCGCATCGGTCGGGCGCCGCCGGCATGGATCACCGTGCGGTGGGCGAGGCAGGCAGAACACCTCCCGGAGGAGGTTGCCAACGCCGACCGATCGCCATGAGGGTCAAGCTCCGGGCGTGGCCCAGCACTCCTCCAGACTTCCGGCGGCCGTAAGCCCGCTGAGGCGCGCGAACACCCTCGGCCGTTGCCCGCCGCGCGGTGGGCCCCCGACTCACGAGCACCGGAACTCTCTGCGAGCATCAATGCCTGTGGTGCGGAGTAGCGCCCGTAGGCCGCATGCTGTGTGCGCCATGTGGGGCGCCCTTCTTGTGGCTGGGCATTCGGCTAGCGTGGTTGAGCCGCCACCTGGCGCTTGCCGGGATGTCACGATCGACAGCATCAGGCGGAGGTAGTCGCAGACCCGCGGGCTTGCGAGACACGATCCAAGCGCGCCGGGACCGGCAACCTCTGGGGAGAGGTGTAGGGTCCCGACCGAACGAGGAACGTGCCGGAAATGTCGGTTTCAGTGAAAGTGCTTCGAAAGGCCCCGCTGACCGCCTAAAGTGGCAGGTCAGCAAGCCTGCTCCCCGCACACGCGGGGATGACCCCGATGTTTCCATCGCCCTTCCAAACGTCATCCCCTGCTCCCCGCACACGCGGGGATGACCCCCCGATGGCGTCAGCGATGGCATAGACCTCGTGCTGCTCCCCGCACACGCGGGGATGACCCCGGCGAGGCGTACAACGTCGTCGCCTCTTCCTTCTGCTCCCCGCACACGCGGGGATGACCCCGGCGAGTGGCGGATCACCGAGGAGCCGCAGTACTGCTCCCCGCACACGCGGGGATGACCCCTACGAGCGCGCCGTCGAGCTGGAGCCAGACGGCTGCTCCCCGCACACGCGGGGATGACCCCAGGCGCTTCCAGGTCTGCGGACCGGGGTACCCCTGCTCCCCGCACACGCGGGGATGACCCCGGTGACGGTGCGCTGTGCCGGTGCCAGGCGGCGGTGAACTGCTTCCCCGCACATGCGGGGTGCGTCGGCCCAGCCCGGCGGCGTACGTCGACCGCCAAATGCGACCAGCGGTGACCTCCCCCAGCGGTCCGTTTTCCAGACGCACCGGCACAAGGATCGAGAAACTCTCCTCGGTGTCGATCCGGCGGATGGCCAGGGGCGCCGTGGGGGCGCCGAGCTCCAGGATCAGTTGGTCGCGGGCACCGGCGGCGAGGGCGTCCAGGAGGAATTCGCGGTTGACGGCGACGCGGTCATGGTCGTCGTCACCGTCTCCGCAGACGGTCACCCCGCCGTCGGCCGTCACCTTGAGCACACTGAGATCACACGCCATACCATTCTGCTCGCGCACCTCGCTTGCGCGGACGGGGCCGGTTTCCACCGCCTCCCGGAAAGCCGCGACATCGACGAGAGCACGGCGCCCTGCCGGCAGGCGGACGAGGCGGCGGTAGTCAGGGAAGTCGTGGTCGAGGCAACCGCCGGCCGCCTGCCGATTCCCCGCCTCCAAGGCCAGGCGGTCGCCCTCCATGGTGAGCTGGACGGATGCTTCGTCACTCAGCAGCGCCCGCATCGCGTCGGCGAGCGGAGACGGTGCGATGGCCTGCACCCGGGGCCCGGCATGCCCAGCGGTAGCGGCGTGTGCGACAGCCATCCGGTAGCGGTCGGTGGCCACGGTACGGAGCGCTCCACCCTCGATGTCGAACAGGACGCCGCCGAGCATCGGCAGCTCGGGGTCGGTGCTGGCTGCGAAGCGGACTGCGTCCAACGCGGCGGCCAGCTCAGCCGCGGAGACAGTCAGCCGGACGGTGGCGGTGCGGAGTGAAGTCCTGGGGTTCTTCCTGGATTCGAGTAGGGCGCGGACCGTGGAGAACTTGCTGCGGGCATCTGACAGCCCCAGTTCAAGGCGGCGTAGATGCGCCTGGAGCAGCTTCCGGACCAGGTCGGTGTCCTCGCTGGACCAGCCGGCCAGCACCAGCCGAATGTCCGCCAACGGCATGCCCGCCCGGCGCAGGCGGCCCAGCAACAGGGATTCTTCAAGCTGCTCGGAGCCGTACCAGCGGTAGCCGCTCACCGGATCCACCCAGGCCGGGACCAGAACCCCGGCACGGTCGTAGAACCGCAGCGCACTCACACTCAATCCGCTGTCCCGGGTCATCTGGCCAAATGCTGCGCATCTCGCTCTCCACGCCCAGAACTCTGAGGCCTCAACCAAGGAGAGGGTCAACCCGATGACGAAGCTGATCTGCGTCTTCCGCGACGCCACCGACAACCTGCCGCGTGATGACCGAGCTGAAGTACGACCGCCTCGCGCTCCTTGAGGCGGCCCCGCCCGCCCTGCGCCCTGAGCCGCTGATCCGCCGCGGGTCGCTACTGCGACGGAGTCGCCCACGCCTCGGGGCCGCCGCCGCGCCACTCGACGAGCGCGGGGTCCATGAGGTCGAAGTCCTCGGCGTCCTGCATGCCGGTGGCGGTGAGAAAAACGGCGATGTCGCTGAGCCGGTACGCGATGCCCAGACTCTGTCCATCGCACCGAACCCGGCGCCAACCCCGGTGATCGGGGGGATGGACGACCAGACGGGGAGCCGGTGCGGGCGTCCCGGGATCCGTGCCGTCGCGTTCCCTGTCGTTCCCCTGGCAGGCACTGGTCATGCTGCCCTCCCCCCGCGCCGGGCCTCGGCCGCGCGGCGCAGCTCCCCCGGGCCGCCGGCCGTGCGAAGAGGGAGCGACCAGTAGGGGTGAGCGGAAATCGCGCATGACAGAACCACCAGTCGGCGACGCAATGGTGTCGTGCCGACTGGTGCTGACCGGTGCGCCAGCGTCTGGTACGTACGGAGCCAGTCGGCCTGGAGCCGGACCAGGTCGTCGGGGAAGGGTGGGGTGCACTGCATGGAGAAATTCAATCACGTGTTCGATTTATGGCGCGAGCTGAGCCAAAGCCAACGCTGGTCATATGTGGCATCCGACCGGAAGAGAGCGGTGGTCGCCGCAAGTCGCTGGTGACGTCGTGAAAGCACCACGAGGTGGGTGTTTCGCAAATGATTGTGATGATGGGCCGGTGAACCCTCGTGACCTCGATCTCGTCATCGCCGCAGTCCATGCCGTCGGTCCGTGCCCGCCGGGCGAAGAAGCGGACTGGACCGACCGCGTCCGCGAACGTGCCGTCAGCCTTTACGTCCTCGGGGACACAGTCGGTCAGGACATCGCCCGGCTGGATGCGGCGAAGCAGTTCACTGCGACTCTGCTGGACGTACGGGTGGAGGCCTCCAGCACCCGCGGCGTCCTGGTGCTGCGCAACACCTCCGGCGAGCTGGAGCAGCCGATCCGCACCGACCGCGGCGACTCGGAAGCCGGCCGGGCGATGATCGAGCGCGCCCGCGCCCTGATCGGCCACCGGGTCCGGGTCTACCGCCTCAACGAGCGGATGGCGTCCAATCCGAAGCTGGAGGTGCGCATCGTCGTGCACCTGGCGGACTTCGGCCTCGACACCGACCCGATCCACGAGAACAGCGCCAAGCAGAACGTCCTGGCAGCCGCCGAGGGCGACACGGCCACCGCGCAACGCGCCTGGTCGGAGGCCGGCCTCCCGGACTCCGGCGCCGTGTCGGTACACCAACTGGCGGACGCCCTGGCACGCCTCCCCCAGGCGGACGCCTCCGCGTAGCCCCCCGGCTGGGCCAAGATCGAAGACTCTGCACATCCTGCGCCTGGCCGACGAGCCCGGCTACCGGCGGCAGATCGAGGTGCAGGCCAACCTCCAGGAAGGCGCCACGCGCTCGCCCGGAAGATCTTCCACGGGCGGGCGGGGCACCTCTACCAGCGCTACCAGGACGGCATGGAGGACCAGGTCGGGGCGCTCGGCCTGGTCCTCCATGCGCTCGTGCTGTTCAACACCCGCTCCATGGACGCCGCCCTCACCCAGCTCCGCCGACGGCTTCGAGGTGCCTGACGAGGACGTCGCCCGGCTCTCCCCGTTCGTGCGACACCACATCAACGTGCTCGGCCGGTACTCCTTGCGCGATCCGGACACCGCCGAGGATTGAGTCCCGCGCCGCTCTCGCCGGGCAGTCGGTGAACGTAACCGACCCGGCGGCGGGCTGACGCCATGGGCAGTGGCGTGTCCGAAGCCTTCGGGTCAGGTGCCGAGTGCGTGTCCGGTTGTTGAGTCGACGTGCTCTGGGATCTCGTCGTGGCGATCGCCCACGGTCGGTGTCCCGGTGGGCTCGAACATGAGGATTGCGGCGCCGGACGGAGCGTACGGCTTGTGCTCTGTGCCTCGGGGGACGGTGAAGACCGCCCCCTGTGGGAGCAGGACCGTGCGCTCCCCGTCGGGCTCGCGCAGGGAGATGCGCAGCTCGCCGTCGAGTACCAGGAAGAACTCGTCGGTGTCGTCGTGCACGTGCCAGATGTGGTCGCCCTCGACCTTGGCGATGCGGACGTCGTAGTCGTTGACGCGAGTGACGATGCGGGGGCTCCACAAGGCGTCGAAGGAGGCCAGAGCCTTGCTGAGGGGGATGGGTTCGCTGCTCATGGGCTCATCCTGAGCCGTTTCGCTTGACCGCCGTGAGTGCTAGGAATTGCACATGGCGAAAGAATCCTCGCACGCAGCTCACGCGGCGGGCGTACACCGTGTCGTCGTGATCGTGGACGAGAACTCGAACCCCTTCGAGCTCGGCTGCGCGACCGAGGTCTTCGGTCTGCGCAGACCGGAGATCGGCCGTGATCTCTACGACTTCAGGCTCTGTTCGCCTGAGCCCAGCACCCTGGTGCGAGATGGGTTCTTCACGCTCACGGGAGTCGCCGACCTGGAAGCGGCCGACGCGGCGGACACCTTGATCGTCCCCAACCGGCCTGACGTCGAAGTGCCCCGCCGTCCCGCCGTGCTCGATGCCGTCCGCCGCGCACACGCCCGCGGTGCGCGTCTGGTCGGCTTCTGCAGCGGCGCCTTCACACTGGCCGAGGCTGGCGTCCTCGACGGGCGCCGGGCCACCGCGCACTGGCAGTGGGCGGATTCCTTCCGGGCCCGATTCCCCTCTGTCCAGCTCGAAGCAGACGTGCTGTTCGTGGATGACGGTGACATCCTCACCGCGGCAGGAAGTGCAGCTGCTCTCGATCTTGGGCTCCATGTGGTCCGTCGCGACTACGGCGCGGAGGTCGCCAACTCTGTGAGCCGGCGGCTGGTCTTCGCGGCGCACCGGGACGGTGGGCAGCGGCAGTTCGTGGAGCGTCCCATGCCCGACCTGCCGGACGAGTCCTTGGCACCTGTCCTGGCCTGGGCCCAGGAACGGCTGGACTCACCGCTCACCGTGTCCGGCCTTGCGGCGCGCGCGGCGGTCAGTCCGGCGACGCTGCATCGCCGCTTCCAGGCGCAACTGGGCACGACGCCGCTGGCGTGGCTGACGGGGGAACGGCTTGCTCTGGCGTGCCGGTTGATCGAGCGAGGTGAGTCCCGGTTCGAGGTAGTCGCGCGACGCAGCGGTCTTGGCACCGCTGCCAATCTGCGCACGCTGATGCGCCGTGAGACCGGCATCACACCGTCGGCGTACAAGCGCCGGTTCGGTCCGGAGGCGAACTGACGGCGGGCATCCCCTGCCGACGAACCACGTGTGCTTCATCGTCTGCTATCGCCAGGGGCGAGCAGGCTGGTCAGCTCCGCGATCGCCTCGCGAGAGGGCTTGAAGTAGCGGCGGACGTTCTCCGGCTTCTTGTGCCGGGACTTCGCCATGAGCATCAGCAGGGAGCGTCGACCTTGGCCTTCCCCGCCCCCGCCCGGAACGAAGCTGACCCCTCCGTCGCGCGCCATCTCTAAGTAACCGGTTCGGCGAGTACTCCACGCACGAGCTCGACACCCAGCCCGAGGCGTACGACCCGAAGCTGGACGTCGACTTCACCCAGCTCCGCGACCAGGACCTGGCTGCTGCTGGCTTCGGCCAGGCCGTCTGACGCGGCTGATGGAGAGCCCGTGCTCCCACGCGGTTGGACGGAAGTCACGGGTCCCATCTGGTGCTTGGGGAAGCAGTCCCCGAGGCTATTCGTTGTCCTCGTACTCGGGTTCGGATTCCCTTACGAACCAGAGGTCGAGGATGTACTGCTCAGCCGTGGAGCACTGTTTCCACGCTGCTCCGATCTGTTCCGCGCCCCATTGCTCATCGACAGCGCGCTGGAGGCACGTGTTGTAGTAGGCGGCCGTGGCTTCTCGTCCGCTCCATGCAGCGTGCCCGTCGTAGACACCGGGGCGCGGCAGGTCCATCACGCCCGCCGGCCCGAAGGTGAACTGGTTGACGACGAGCTGGCCCGTCTCTGATTCCAGGGAGACAGGGACGGTGCCCTCAGCGTCTTCCGGGGGCTTCTGGGGGGTGTCCCAGACCCTGATGATGACCTGTACTTCGATGTCGGGCTGAAGGCTGTGCAGATATAGGTGATAGCCGTTTCCGGCAACCACCTGGGTCCTTGACTGCTGCAACGCCTCGTCGTCGCCGAGGTAGGCGTCGGCGTCGTAGACCTCCACAATCCTTCGGTCCGGCCGGGCGTTGGTGCTGTACTCGGTGATGAGAGACAAGGGGGCTCCGTCGCTGCTCAGGGAGTGATCTTCACGTAGAACGCGTCTCCGTCGAGGATGCGGTTCAGGGTGAACATCTCGTTGAGCTTTCGGCCGCCCGTCTCATTGTCGGTTCCGTCGATGAGCCTGGCCGAGAACCTGTCTCCCGGGGCGGCGGCGCCTTCTTTGGTGGAGGCGAAGGGATACTCGTCGCACTGGAGCGTCGTCCCCTTGTAGTCACCCCACACATCGTTGCACGTCGCGATGGCCTTCTCCCGATTCTTCTCCTGCTTGTCCTTGTCGATGAGGCGGTGGAGAGGCTCGGTGGCTCCAGGCACAGTCTTCCCAGCCCAGGAGGGGAAGGTGCGCTCGGGAAGCTGTTGGGCGTCGAGGATGTGCCGGGCGCTCTGGTCGACGGCAGGGTCTTTCAGGCTCATCACCAGTTCAACGCGGGCTTCGGTGAAGACGGTGCCCTTGTACTTGCCCGCGGTCGGCCCGGCGTAGTCGAAGCGGACGCTGGAGTAGGCCATGACGGGGTCCGTCCAGGGCACTGCGGTGGGTGAGGACACCCGCATGTCCAGGGTGATCATCCCGGAGACGACCTGGGTGTTGACGGGGTCGAGCTTCCCGGTGTCGGGCGAGGTGTAGTTGAGCTGCCAGAGGGGTTTTGCGGTCCACTGCGCGATGTTCTCGCTGCGGGTGGTGACGGCCGGCTTGGTCATCTGGGGATTGGGGCCACTGGCCGAGGCGTTGATCGTGTGGCTGAAGTTCTGCTCGATCTTCCACGTCGCGGGATTCTCACCGGCGACCGCCTTGGTGCGGATGTTCTCGATACTGCTGGTGTAGTCGACACGGCGGGATCCGTCGTAGGAGAACCCGAGGATCCACAGATCGAACCAGAGTTCGCCCCTCAGGCGGCGCTCTTTGTCCATGAGCTTGAGGTGGACGGGCTGGTGCACGCACGTCTCGAATCGGCTCTTGACCCAGCCCTTACGGGTGTTCGCCTCCGGATGGGCGGCGCACTCGGTGCGCAGGTCCTTCTCCTCCTGGCCGACTGCGGCCGTGGCAGTCGGACCACCTTGAGGAATCGTTTCCGCATTGACTGGACCAGCTGTTCCGAGGCCGGCTGCGAGCATGAGCACGGTGGACAGGACCATCGTCGCGGTTCGACGCCGACGGGGTCGGCCGGGCAGGGGCGGGCGGCCGTCAGGCAAGGAAGGCTCCTCGGTTATGGGCGAGGCGGTCACGGCGGTGGCGGTCAGGAGCGGCACATCTGCCCCCAGCAGGCATCCAGGAGCTGGCCAGTGGTGGCCGAATAGGTGGCGCGGAAGCCCTCAAAGGTCAGACCACGCCGCTCCAGTCCGTGGTTCGGCGCCGAGGACTCCACGGTCACCACGTTGGTGTCACTGGCGGCGGGCGACTGCAAGCTGAGTCCGAACGTGGCTGCGGCGCCGGGCGCTCGGGTTCCCGTGGTCAGGCGCACGGTGTTCTGGGCAACCCCGAACGACGCCGCAGCGCGGGCGCCGATGTCAGCAGCTTCCCCCGGGCCGCTGCCCGCGCGCGCGGAGGAGCGGGGGGCGCTCTGGAACGCGGCGGCGTTGCAGACCTTGGCGGTCTGCACGCATGTGGACAGGCCTGGTACCGAGGTGAGGCAGGAGTTGGGGTCGGTGGCCAGGCACCGCGACAGCGCCTTCTGGTCGACGCCGTTGAACGTGCCCGTCGACTGGGGAGGCAGCGGGCTCGCCTGCGAGGTGGTTGCGCCGGGCTTGCTCACGGTCCACTGGGTGAACTTCGTCGCGTCCGTCAGCTTCGCATTGAAGCAGTACGGGGCGGTGTAGACGGCCGTCGGGTCGGAGGGCAGTCCCTTCGACTGTCCGCAGATTCCCAGAGTGGTGACCTGGGCGGTATCCGCGGTGGCGGCCCGGGACCAGGCTTTGTTCTCCGCCATGAACTGGACCCGGTTGGCAATCTCCGGAACGGTGACGTGCTGCGGTCCCATGACCTCCAGACCGATGTCGATCCGATTGGAGTTCCCGCGTGGGACCTTGAGCTGGTCGGTGGTACTGCCGACCCAGTTGAAGTCGTACAGCACGTCCCACTGGTCACCACTGGCCTGGCGGACCGTCATGTACGTGTGGTTCATGCTGTCCGCCACCGTCGGGTTGATTCCGGCCGTGATGGCTTTCGTCTTGCCCCCGCTGTTGCCCAGCTCGGTCCATTGCGGCCCGTATGTGCTGGTCGTCGGACCGGTCTTCTCGGCGTAGAGACCGACCTCGATGGAGTTGGCGAACATCCCCCCTTCGGTGTTGGGGACCATCCGCAGGTAGTTCGATGCCTGCGCGGATCCGGCGTTCCCGCCGCTCCCAAAGGTGATGGGCACGTTCCGCCAGGTGCCGAATGCACCGATCACCGGCTGACCGGGCTGGGTGCACGCCACCGCCCAGAAGAAGATACGGGCCTGATGGGTTTCGTTACAGCTCTGCACAGGCGCGCTGGCGCTGGCGGGCGACGCCGCCACCAGCGGCAGAACCACGGCCGACGCTACCGCCGACAGAGCCGCGAGCAGTCTCCCCCGTAAGTGCAAGATTCCCCCTACTGAAGCATGATCATTTAAATGACCAGGCGAACCTACCGAATCGATGCATGCGGCAACCGGTTTGTCGTCAACTTGACCGGAACCGGGCGAAGGCTGGCTCAACCGCCGGCCCGGAGCCCTCGGATACCGCTACGGGCGGAGAGGGGCCGCCGGGCGGGAGCTCGGCTGGCTCGACAATCCTGGCGATGAGCTTCCGGTCGCGTTATGGGCTGTGCCGGTCTGGCCACCGCGTTGCTCGACGAGGGCGAGGACGGGCAGTGCGCCGGGGCGACCCACCGGGTGTGTGACGACGAGGCCCGCGTCGACCGCACGCTCGTTACGCTTCGGCTCAAGGCACTGCTCGACGCCACCCGCTTGTACGGGACCGCCGCGGCCCGTCCGCACCACCGACCCGTGGACTGCGACCTTGGGGACCACTGGTACAGCCATCAACGCTAAGCAGCCTCGTACTCCTGCGCGCGCACGGTCGCGAGGTCGTCCATGGCGGCCTGCGGCGTTCGGGTGTGGCTGGGTCTGGAGTCGCTCGCGGAGCTCGATCTCCTCTGGGGCGAGTGGGCCCTCGGGTCGGCGGATGTTTACGGGCTTGGGCCTGACTGGCAGGTCGTAGTCCGTGGCGGCCTGCTCGGCTTCGGCGAAGGCCCGCAGAGCGAGGCGAGATTCTCGTCGGCGGCTTCGCGGCCAGCGCCGCCGTCTTCGCCGTCGGCGGCATCCTCGCCGCCCTCGGCGCCGCGGGCCTGACCGTCATGGGGCTGCCACCTCTTGGCGTAAACCGCGACGAGGGGTGCGCTCCGGGCGTCCCCCCCCCGTCTCTCCGGTCACAGGTGGGCGGTGCGCCGGGCCCAACCACGGCGGCGCACCGCGCCTCGAACAGGGCCCGTCGACCTTGTTGGGCTCAACCTATCCGGCTTTGGGCTGGCCCTTGCCTCCTCCCTCATCCGGCAGGCGCACGGGGCCGGCCAGCGCCTCGGCGTCCTGCAGAAGTCGGTCGACGGGGCGCTCGTCGCCGAGTTCGACGGCGAGCGCGGCCCGCACGAAGGCGGTGAGGTCGATACTGCCGGTCCTCAGCTGGAAGGTGCGCAGCACCACCTCCGCATCGGCGGCGGGGTGGCGGCACCCGGCATGCAGGCAGCGCCCCTCGGCGGCCAGACCGAGCCGCTTGAAGAGGGCGTTCTTCACCTCTGTGAGCTGGGCCGGGCACCCGAGGTGGTCCAGCGTTATCTGGAAGTGATTGCCGGCCTTCCCGACGGTCAGCCGACCTCCGCCGGGCGTGATGCAGCGGTCGCCGACCGCCACCGTGCCGTACGGGTGTAGCAAGGGCAGGTTCGTCTCCGTGCCGTGTAGGACGGTCAGGTTGTCGTACTCGGCGTGCGGGCCGGCGACGCCGCGGTGCTCGGGGTCATCAGGTACTGGTCTCCCTCGTGCGGTCGGCGATGAGCTCGTGCTCCTGGTCCTCGTCGCCGGGGTGGTCGTCGGCGGGCCAGATGCCGAACGGGGCGGGCAGGCCGGGGCCGCCGACGCCCAGCTGGGGAGCGCCGCCCTTGGGCCAGGGATGGGTACGGATCACGGGGCGGCGATTCTCCTCCTCGGGCCGGGCGGTACGCGGACATGGCATGGTGGCCCAGCCGGGAGCCTGCACGGTGCGATTCGGTCCGCGCACACGGAAGCGCTCCCGTCCGCGACTCGCGGACGGGAGCGAGGGGGCGGGTCCGTCTCGTGTGGCGCGGCGCGAACTCCTGGATTCGGAACCTACATCGCCTTCCTGCACCCGGCCTTCGGCATCGCCCTCCTGGTCGGCATCAGCGTGCTGACCCTTCTGCACCTGCTGCTCAAGTAGTGCCCGGAGGGGAACCACGTGCCCGGACACAGAAGCCCTGCCAACGTGCGGGGCTTTCGCGCGTCACAGATCAGTCACAGCCCACCCACACCGGTCCCGGCGCCGACACCATGACGCGATGCGCACACACCACACCATCACCCTCCTCGCCGCCGCCGGCCTCCTCGCCCTCACCGGCTGCTCCGAGGCCGTCACCAGCGAGCCCAAGCCCGACGACAAGGTTGCCGCCTCGCCGTCCGCATCGCAGTCGAGCATCGCCCCCGAGGCGCTCAGCTCCGCAGCCGCAGCCGCCGGCATCCCGCCCAGCCCCGCACCCGAGCAGCGCGCCATCTACCTCGCCGCGCTCAACAAGATCGACCCCGAGATCGTCAACGGCAAGGACGACAAGGCCGTCAGCCGCGGGCTGAGTCAGTGCCAGTCCATGAAGGACGAGAAGGACCCGACCAAGCGTGTCGAGTCCACGAACCGGCGCTTCATCAGCCCCAATCATCCGGACGGCTTCGGCCCCACCAAGGCCGCCTTCATCCTCGCCGCCGTACAGACCAACCTCTGCCCCACGTACTGACGGGGCCACAGACCACCACGGTGCGGGTGGGTGCGGGTACGGCCGCCCGGGACGGCCCTGGAGTCCTAGCTCAGACACCAGCCGCAAACTAGCCGGGGGATCACGTGGCTGCCGTCGTGGCGGCCTGTTCGTCGTGTTCGCGCAGCATCCGCATGACGGTGGCGGGTGAGGGGTGCTGGCCCGTCTTCGCGCCCGTGGTGATGACGAGCCGCTTGGCGATGTCGCGCAGACTCATCTCCTGGTCACGCAGGTGGAGAGCCATGGAGAGCATGGACTCGTCGGTGACGCCCGCGCCGCCGATGGTCTTGCCTCGCTTGCGGGCGGACTCGTGGCCTTCGAGGGTACGATCGCGGATGTACTCGCGCTCCATGCCGGACATCGCGGCGAGCACGGTGAACACGATGCCGGACGGGTCGTGCGAGCCCTTCAGCTCCCCGGTGAGGAACTCCAGGCCGACGTCGCTCGCCTTCAGTTCCTCGGCGAGCATGGCGAGTTCGATGCCGCGGCCGAGTCGTTTGTGTTCGTGGACGACGAGGGTGACGGCGACGCCGGAGGAGCGGATTTCCCCGGCGAGCTTCACGGCAGCCTCCAGCTCGGGGCGCCGGGTGGCGCGGGTGGAGATCTTCTCCGAGAAGACACGCGTCACCCCGGCCTCGGCGAGGGAGTCGAGTTGTGCGTCGAGGGACTGCCGGGTGGTCGAGGCGCGGGCGTAGCCAAGGCGGACGTGCCCGACCGGTTCGGCGCCGGCGCTCACCGGGCGGGGCAACTCGGTCCAGACCGATCCCGGCTTGCGTACGGCGGGGGTCGGCACGCTGAGCGCCTTGGCGAGTTGGGGCACGAGGCGGAAGCGGGCGGTGTGGTACTGGATGGCCACTTTGCCCTTGCCGGTCCGGCACGGTGAGCCCGTGGGGGCGCCGCAGGTGGACATCGGGCAGTCGTGCGATTCCACGCGCTTGAAGTCGTCATCGCTCACAACCTCAGATCGTTTCATGAGGGTGTTTCAGACATCCAGTCGTTTGCAACAACTCATGAAACATGATCACCGCAGGTGGACCGCCGCGCGGCGGGGCGTTTCATGAGTGACCACCTGTGAAACACCGACCGGGCCGTCGCCAACTTCCTCTCCGCGAAGGCGGCAGCGTGATGACCACCCACCACACGAAGCGGCACCATCGCTTAGCGCATTAACCTGACCACTGAAAGTGATTGACTGTAGCGTGTCATTTCTAGCGTGACTCTCTATCAGGTCGGTCTGAAGCAGTCGCGCTCGGCGTCACAGGCGCAGTCTGTGACTAATCGATTACCCTCAGTCGTCCCGTGCCGGGCTAGCAGGAGGAGAACGTCGTGGCGTTTACGCCGGGTAGGACGTATCGGATCCGCAACAAAGCGAGCAACGGTCTGGTCGTGACCCCCAAGGGTTGGAGTTCGGGTGAGACCCAGCTTCAGATTTACACGCTGACGGGCGTGGGCGATGGAAACCGCGCCAAGCAGGTCTGGCACGTGATGCCGCTGGACAACGATGACGTCATGCTCGTCAGCAAGCGGACCGGTCTGTGCATCAACGTCCACCAGAACAGCACGGCTCCGTCCATGGGAGTGCAGCAGTACGACATCCAGTCCCCCGAGGTCGCCTCCTCTCAGAAGTGGATGCTCAGGCCCGCGACAAGCGGCTACTACACCGTTGTCAACAAGAAGAGCGGCCTGGAACTGACCCCCCAAAGCTGGGGCATCTCGCCGTCGACCAACCTCCAGCAGTACACCCCCGGCGGGCCGGAGACGCGGGAACGGCAGTACTGGGCACTGGAGGTGGAAGACGAGTATCCACAGATCACTGGCCTCAGGCCGATTGACAGGGACCCCAACGACATCGGTGACGTCATCCGGCTCACGAGCTTCACGGAGCCTCCGCGGGACACCACACCGGATGTGCTAATCGGCCAGCTGGCCGTGCCCTTCTTCACGATCGGGGACTCCTCGCCCCAGTGGCAGGTTGACAACAGCCCGTACTACATCGTCAAGCGGTACGGCTACTGGGAAAAGGTGTACTTCTACGATCACGCCGGCACCAGCAAGGTCACGAAGACCAAGAAGGTCACGGTCGGCCTCACGACGAGCACCGCCAAGACGGTGGAAGAGACGACCAGCATCTCGGTGACCGCCGAGGCGTCGTTCGCCTACAAGGGCTTCGCTGCTTCCCTGAGCACGACCTACAGCCGCGAGCTGAAGGTCACCACCTACACCGGCGAGGTGCACGAGCACAGCAAGACGGAGAAGGTCGAAAGGGAATACCAGGCCGACGGCGTCAGGGTAGCCGAGTGTCTCTGGTTCCGGGGCGACCGCTACACCGTGGAACGAATGGACGGCACCAAGATCTTGGAATGGAACACACTCAACCCGGCTGTCAGCGTCTTGGACGGCTACGGGCGCTGACGTCAAGGAACAGAAACGGCCTGCCGTCGCTCGACTTGCAGCGCCGTGACCTGCGCTGAGTCCGCAATGTCCGACAAGTTTCGTCAAACATCGAGTGCTGGACCTGCTGATGGAGTTCAGCCGGTGGCCCGTACGCCCTTCCAGCCGGGGCCGAGTCCGCGCCGGCGCGGCCGTTCGGAGCGCGGCGCGGGCACCTCGGCGGTGGCCGGGGCGAGTCGGCGGCGCAGTGCGGCGGTGGCGGCCGGGACCGCCACGAGGGCTCGCGCGGCTTCCGGGCCTTCAGCCTCGGCAGGAGGTTGAGGCCGAGCAGGGAGGCAAGTCCTTCATCGGGTCTCCCTGCCCGATCGGTCGGCGGCATCCGCCGGGTTGCGGGGGCGGGGTACGGCGGCAACCGGTCCCAGGTCGAGCCGGGCGTCCATATCCAGGCGGAAGGTGCCATACGGGTTGACGTTCGACCAGAACAGCGCGGTCAGGCCGCGCCGGTCCTCGTCCGAGAGCCTCGATGCCCACGCTGGTTCGGCCAGCACCTGCTGGACCAGCAGGGTGTTGACGTGCACGAGCGCGGACTGGAGCAGGTGCAGGGCGAGCATCGACGTTTCGGCGTGCTCCTTGTCCGGCCCGGTCAGGGCGCCGTCCTTGCCGTAGTGGAGCACGGTGTTCGCGCTGTTCCAGTTCTCCACGACCTGGAGCCCGCCATGGATCTCCCGGCGCAAGCCAGGACTGGCCAGGTAGTCGCAGGCGAAGACCGTACGGACCACGCGCCCCAGCTCTTCGAGCGCGGCGTAGGTGGGGTGCTTGGGGCCGCCGCGGGTGAAGCGCCGCAGCACCTGCTCCGCCTCCGCCGTCCCCAGCCGCAGGGCGGTCGCATACTTCACCATCTGGTCGTATTGCTGCTCGATCAGCTCCCAGCGGATCGGCCGCGTCAGCGACGCCCCGAGCGCCGGCCAGCCGGGCGGCGTGTCGTCCGGGCGGTACAGACGGATGCTGCCGATGTTCTTCAGCCTCGGCAGCAGGCGGAAGTTGAGCAGTTCGGTGAAGGCGAACCCGACGACGCTCGCGCCGTGGGTGTCGACGTAGTTCGACTCGATCTCGGCGTCGGTGCAGTGCCGCAGCAGGCCCTCGATCATCGCTGCGACCTCGGACGACGAGCAGCTCTTGAGCTGGGAGTAGATGCAGACGTTCTTCCGCTCGACGTGCCAGTAGATCATCACGCCGTTGCCGCCGTAGCGGGCGTGGTACTCGGTCATGAAGTTCGAGGACCAGGACCCGAACTTCTTCGAGTCCGACGCGCACGCGGTGCCGTGGCCCCACCATGCGGTGTCGCGGGCGGCGAAGGTGGCGTTCACCAGCCTGCGGACCGCGGCCCGCAGGTTGTCGACGGTGATGAAATGCCGGCGCACGTGCCGCAGCGCGGCCTCGCTCTCGCCGTGCTCGCCGGTCGCCACGATCGCCCGGATGCCCATGTTCGTGCCCAGCGCGAAGAGGGCCAGCAGCAGGCGGCGCTGGAGGACGTCACGCTCGATGCGCTCGTAGGCGGCCACTGAGGCGAACTCCTCGGTGAAGCCGGTGAGGAAGTCGGCGTTCTTCAGCACGTCCAGGAGGTCCAGCACGCCCCAGCGGTGTGAGACCTCCTCTTTGAGGGCCGCCAGGCCGGTGGGCTCGGCCAGCGGCTCCAGCTTCGGCACGGTGATCCACGGCTCGCCCTTGCGGGTAGTGACCTTCACCCCGCCCGCCGAGCCGTCCGCGAGCGAGCCGGACAGCTGGTCCAGGCCCGCGGTCATGCGCTTCTTCAGGTCCGCGATGAACGCCCTCGGGTTCAGCGGCTGCCGGATCGCGGCGTAGTGCACAGCGCGGGTGGCCTCGAAGTCACCGGGCAGGTCGTCCTCCGGGTTCCGCCAGCGGGCCGCGCCCTCGACATAGATCTCACGGCGCCGTACGGCGTCCCGCAGCGCGACCAGGACGCACAACTCGTACGGGATGCGCTCGACTTTGCCCTTGTCGTCGACGACCGCCTCACGCCAGTCCTTGCGCACCACGCCATCCATCGGCACCACATCCGTGGCGTCGTAGAAACGGGTCTTGCCGTCGACATCGGCGTACTTCTTCAGCAGCCTCATCGCGTCCATCACCGGCCGATAGGCAGTGTTGTTGCACCTGAAGCCCAGCGTGTTCAGCAGCGGCGGCAGCATCTGCCGGTAGTACGAACTGTAGGAGGAACGCAGGGTAGTGCGAACCTTGGCCTTGAAGACCTTCTCGTTCGCCTTCGCCTCGGCCACCAGCTCGTGCAGCGTCTTCTCTCCGACCACCGGGAACAGGGCCCGGCGTACGACCTCGTCGGGCTTGTCGACGGCGGCCGTCGCCAGCTTGAAGAGGATCCCCTCCTTACCGCGGACCTTCTTCAACTCGGCGGTGAGCTGCTTCTCCACCCGCCGCTCGGCACGAGCATTGATCTTGTGGAGCAGAGCGACCAGCAGATCGACCAGGGCATCGGTGATGTCCGCCTGACGGGACGAGCACAGCGCCGCGAGCAGGGTGATCCGTACGTCCTCCGCCGTGTCACGGAAATCCGAGGGGTACATCTTGATCGCCCGTACCCGCCAGGCGGCCACCAGCTTCTTCGAGCAGTCCGCGAACAGCCCGTCGGGCAGCCCGAGTTCCCGCACCGACGTCAGCTTGATGATCTCCGTCAACAGGGCGTCGAGACCGACAGCCCCGGGGTCGCGCTTGAGCGCGGCCAGCAAGGCGGTACCTGCCTCGTTGTCCTCGGCCACCAGGGACAGCAGCCGAGCCGTGCCCGCCTCGCCCAGGCGGCCGATCGTGCGGGTGCAGAACGTCTTCTCCCACTTGCCCCGCGCCGCGACGAGTACCTTCTCGACCCGGGTACGGCCCGGCGGCTCGATCTTCCGGGCCCGGCACTCGACCAGCAGGGCCTCGCGCTGCCGGTCCTCCACCATCTCGACCGGACAGACCTCCACGGCCAGCCACTCGGCCAGCGCCTTCTCATCCGCGACCGTCGACGGCCGAAAGCCCATGGCCTCACGGATCTGCTTGCGGTGGTACTCGGCAGTCCGGCCGACCAGCAGGTACTTCGCGAAGTCGGTGGCCGGAACCTTCACCAGATCGGCGACGTACTCCACCGCGGCCGACGGGACCTCTTCCAGCACATCGGGGAACCGGCCCTCCAGCTCGAAGAACTTCAGCAAGAGGCTGAAGCCGAGCCGGGTCGTCCCGCTCTTGTTCGCCACCAGGTCCCAGTCGCCGTCTACCAGCGTCCAGTTCGCCAACAGCTCCTCTGGCGACCACTCTTGCCGCCCGCCCGCCCCTTTGGCCTCGATCACTCGATCACTCGATCACTCGATCAGACCAACGACGACGCCCAAGACGGGGAAACGGGACTCGTTCGGCTACCCGAGACCTACTTTGCGGCTGGTGTCTGAGCTAGGACACCGGGGCCCGGTACGCCTGCTGGATGGTGCCGCGCTTGCCGTGGCACACGTCGCGGGCCAGCTTGTGCTGGGACTCCTGCACGGTGAGCTGGCGGTTCATCTGGCGGCGGTAGGTGTCGTCGACCGGGTCGACGACGGCGAGCAGGTGCAGAGTCTTGGCGAGGCGTCCGTACTCGGCGTCCGCCTGACGCCTCCCCCAGGCGGACGCGGAACCGGATCGGCGGCTTGCCTGACATGCGGTTACCGGTCAAGGCGTTCGGAATGCGCTCCGGCCCCCGTAGGGGGCAGGGCCATCACCCCTGGGCTCCCGCGCCTTGTGGGGATGACCCCAGGCCCATGACTGCAGTCGAGGGTGAGTGGACCTGCTCACCGCGCCCGTGTCTTATTGCAAATAAGAGCAAGAAGCAGTATTCCTCTCGAACTCCTCTACCTACCTCTGCCAGGCGTAGTTCCGGGAGCCTCGCGGGGGCGCGATGTCCGGTTCGATACTGCACGATGCGTATCGGTTCGACACGAGCCGACACGATAGGCCAGCTGTGAAGCGGGCCGGGAGCTCCGCCGGCTTCTTGCTCTTATTCTGGGAGGGCGACGCTTCGAACCAAGGAGGATCCGATGACTGAGAAGACGAGCCGGAGCGCCCGAGACCGCTCCGCCCGCGCAGCCATCGCCGCCTTCCTCTCCGCCGTCCCCGGGGAAGCCACCCGCAGCCTGCGCCGCACCTACCTGCAGGAGTACGCCGCCCACCTCGCCACCCTCAAAGACTGCCCCGAAACCGACCTCACCCAGGCCGACCTCCTCGACCCGGCCCACGCCACCGCCTGGCTGGACGCCGCCGCCCGCGGGGAAACCCGTCGACGCACCGGCCTGCGCGGCCCGCGCACCCCCGCCTCCGCCAACTCCATGGCTGCCCGAACCACCACCCTCAACACCTTCTCCGCCCACCACGGCCACCCCCTCGCCCTCACCGTCCCCAAGCCCGAATTCGCCCCCCGCCTCACCCCCGAGGAAGCCCACCGCACGCTCCGCCTGCTCACCGCGCACCAGCCCGACGGCATCCTCACCTCCACCTGGGAACGCACCGTCGCCCTCATCGCCCTCGCCGTCACCACCGGCCACGGCCTCGCCCACCTCCAGCCCATGACCCTCGACGACCTCCAGCTCGGCCGCCCCCTCCCCCGCGCCCGCGTCAGCCGCACCTGGCACCCCCTCGACACCGTCACCCGGCGCGCCCTCACTCGCTGGATGGAAACCCACCACGCCCTCACCGCCGGCCACCGCAAGACCCTCCAAGGCGGCGACGTCCACCAGCTCTGGGTCACCACCGCCCCCGGCCGCCCCCGACACGGCCGCGACGCGCCCCCCGCCGGCCTCCCGGCCGCCCGCCGCACCCTCGAAGCCGCCCACCGCCGCCTCACCACCCTCGCCCTCGGCACCCCCCTCCTCCTGGAGCAGTTCTGCCCAGCCGAACCCGGCTTTGGGGAACATTGAGTACAACCGTTGGCACTGGAAGGATCTCCGGGCGAGGTTCAATGAAAGATGGTCGATCACGGGCGGAGCCTGTGGCTACGGTCCGCGTCAGCCGGGCCCACCGCAGCCCCCGCCGCCGAGCTGCCCGAAGTGGTTTCCGCGGTGTGATACTGGTGGACTCGCCTATTCAACTGTCGCGTGTTGGCCCGTCCGGCTCTGGAACTGCTACTGACCGTGACGTCTGGCAGGGGCGGGGCTAATGTCAGAGGGATCCGATTGGATGAGCCCGTGACTGTCTATGACGTGGCTCGCCAGCTTCCCACCATCGCCGACCTGCGGGACCTGTGCCGCTCGCTTGCGATGCTCGACGCGATCCTGAGCCCGGACTGGGAAAGCCGGTACTACTCCTTCAACGCGAGGTGGGCTGCCGGTGAGGAGATGGCCTCGATGCGCAACGGGTCAGGAGACGAGTACTCCATAGTGTTCTCGGCGGCCGGGGTCTATGTCCGCGGCTTCAGCCACGAATCGCCGATGAGCCCATATGGCAACGACGGCGAGCCTTGGCCGGGAGTGGTCGACGAGGTCCCGGATGCTTTTCGGCCCTTCGTGGAGGAGCCTGCGTTCATCGACGAGGACGGTGTGCCCGTTGTAACAGCCTGCCTGTGGCGGGGGAAGACCGACGATCAGTGGCGCCACGGGACGATCGGCTTCCCCGTGGGTCGTGCCGATCCTGATGGGACGACGGGACTGTTCAAGCTCCTGGTCGACCGTTCTCCGGAAGCGTTCCAGCACTTCGCCGAGGACTACTACGAGGTCCCCGTGGACCTAAGAGCGGTGAGCAATGTGTATGCCTTGCGACCGCTGGACCAAGACCTCGTATCGTCGCTGAACGCAGAAGTCACCCTGGCGGACCTGGCCCAGGACATCTCCGAAATCGGTTATCCGCGGCCGGACCGAGAGACGGTCTGACGGCTGCACCTCTCGGTGGGTTGGCCTGTTCAACTGTCATAGGCCTGTCGGGGGGACCAGCCGGAGGGTGACCGTAGGTGATCACCGGCGGCATACCGGGTCCAGTTGCTACCGGCCTGTGCGGCGAGCTTGGCGGTGGTGACCCGGTGGTAGCCGAGGGCCTCGGCAATGACGGGTGCGGGCATCTCCAGAACGTGTTGTCGGATCGCGGCTGTGCGGCCGGCGGTGGTGGGAATGCCGATTTCGTTGATGAGTGCGGCAAGGACGTCGGGGTGTATCGGTTGTCCGGCCCGGCGACCGGGGAACAGCCATCGGGAGGCGTGGTTGGTCGCGGTGTTCATGTTGTCGCGGCAGTCGAGCCACCGAAGCAACAGCGGCGAGCCGGGCAGAAACGTGATCGACTGGGATCTGATCGCCACCCACTTCAAGGACCTGATGCGGGTCACGGTCTCGGTCCGCGAGGGCACGATCTCCTCGACGCTGCTGCTCAAGCGGCTGCGCTCCGGCTCGCACAAGAACGCCACCTACACCGCGTTCCGCGAGGTCGGGCGGGTGATCCGCACCGTCCAGCTGCTGCGGTATCTCTCGGACGCGCCGCTGCGCGGCCGGGTGACGGCCGCGACCAACAAGGTGGAGGCGTTCAACGGCTTCAGCGACTGGGTGCGGTTCGGGCAGCGCGGCACGGTGGCGCACAACGACCCGGTCGAGCAGGAGAAGGACGTGAAGTTCACCTCGCTGCTGGCCAACGTGGTGATCTTCCACAACACCCTGGACATCGCCGACGTGGTGCGGCAGCTCCAGGCCGAGTGCTGGGTCATCGACCCACTGGACCTGGCCGAGATCTCGCCGTACCTGACCGAGCACATCAACCGGTTCGGCGTGTACTCCACTCACGAGATCGGGATCACCCCGGAGGACTACGACACCCGCCTCGACGTCGACTTCAGCACGCTGGAGGACGAACAGCCGCTTGAACCACCTGGCCGTCCGGAACACGTGCCAGGCGCCCGGGCGGGGAGAGTGACAGCCCCCGCCCGCGCGGGGGCGCCGGCACTACTGATCCCAGTTTTCGTCACCGACGGCGTTGTCGGCGAACCTGCGGATGGACTCGTCGACTTCGAACTGGTGGTCCCGGTCGAGCTTCTGGTAGTTCGCCTCGAACTCGTCCTCGGGCATCGTTTCGATGCTGGTGCACAGGATCATGACGAGCTCTTCCTGCTCGTCGAAGCTCAGTGGTTTCGTGGTCATGTGTCCTCCTCAGTGGGTGCCGGCCTGCTCAAGGAGCGTACGGGCTCGCACCGCTGGTGGCAGGGCAGATCAGTCCCGGTCCTCCTGGAGCTTCAGCATTTCGAAGAAGCCCCCGGCCTGGTCGATCAGCTCGTCGTAGGTGCCGGTTTCGGCGACACGTCCCAGCGGCTGACCTTTTGAGGCCGCGGCCGCCAGGCCGGTATGCTGCCGGGCAGGCGGCCACGACCGCCGACCGCTGAAGGGGTCCTCCGCCACGCAGGAGTCCTCGTTGGTAGGCCAAGCCGTCCTTCGACGCATCGTGCAACTGAACCTGCCTGCCTTCAGAGCGGCGTCTGCGTGGGGTACGCCGCTGTATGGAGTCAGACATGCCTACGAGCCGGCCCCGGAAGTCGCGGAAGCGCACGCGGGAGATCCGTGAGCAGAGCCGCGCCACCAGTACGCGGTACACCGAGGCGATGCGGGCGAACGACCGGGCCCGAGCTGGCGGCCAGCAGTCGCCGCCGCGCCTCACCCCCACCTGCACCTTGCTGTTGCCCCTCGTCCAGGACGCCCTGCCCGGCCTGTACGAACTAGACGGGCTGCTCCGGAGGCTCCGAATGGACATGGTCCTGGACCATGAGGGGGTACTGATGGGCTACCGGGACAGCGGAGGGGTGCCGATCCCGGGCGCGCCGATCGAGGACGTCGAAGAGGCGTACTACCGGGTGCGCGACGCGCTGCCCGAGGGGACGGAGGAGTTCGCGGACGGGATGGTGGATGAGATCCTCCCGCCCACGCCCAACGTCCTGCTGCTGATCGGCCCCGAAAGTGGGAACGTGGTGCACCTGACCACCATTGAGGTAGCGGAAGCGGACCTCGCGCTGCTCGCCGAGTTCGCCGACGCACTCGACCGCGCGGCCAGCCCGCGTCCCGGCCCGGAGTTCGAAGCGCTCACGGAGGCGCTGGGCGAAATCGGCCGAGTGCCCTACTACTCATGGATGCCGGAGGGGAACGAGGCCACCGTCGCCCGCTGGGTGCGGCAGGCGCTGTCAACGGTCCTGCACTCGCCCTTCGAGGGCCCGGGTGGCGCTGCCGACCGCGAGACGCTGTCCAACGTGCTGCGATACGCCAAGGGCTGGGAGAGCGTCGAGGTGGACCAGGACGAGGAGCAGGCAGCCGAGCGCGCGTTGGTGAGCATGATGCGCGCGGCGGGGTGGACCTGACGGGTCGCCCGGGCCGGGGCAGCCGTGAGGTCTTCCCGCAGAAGACTGCTCAGCACTGCTGAGCTGCGTCTCCGCCGGGGGCCGCCCGCTCGGCGTGATCCTGGAGTTGGGCCGGGCCCTGCCAGTCATCCCCGTCGGCGGGCGGCGGGGTCCTGCTGCGCGACGTGCCGGGCGACTGCGTCGACGCCGGGGCGGGCGTAGCGCTCCAGGGAGCGGACGGAGGCGTGGCGGGAGCGGGCCAGCAGCATCGGGGTGGAGGTGCCGCCCTCCGCGTCGTGGGTAAGCGCGGAGTGCCGCAGCCGGTGCAGGGTCCAGCCGTCGAGGTCCTCGATGTCCTCTGGTGAGGCGAGCGGGTTGGCCAGCAGCCTCGTGGCGTACTCGAAGATCTCCTCGGCCCGCCGATAGGAGAGCCGGGCCCGTCCGGTCTCCGGGCACACGTCCAGCGACGGCGTTCCGGCCGGGGCCTTGCGGCCGGTGAGAAACAGCGGCCCGCGGGTGCGTCCAGCGATGAGCCGGGGCAGCAGCTGGGCGGTGCCGGACTGCCAGTGAATCCACTCCGTCGCCCCGCCCTTGGCGGTGATCTTGCCGCGCTTGTCCTGCGGGTACAGGTCTTCCACGTTCAGGCACAGCACCTCATCGGCCCGTGCGGCGGACTCGTAGAGCATCTTCCACAGCGTCTTCTCCCGCAGGCTGACGTCCAGGCGCCACAGGGCGGCGATCTGGTTCTCGGCCAGGGCCTTGGTGCGGTCCGGCGGTGCCGGCCGCCGCTCGATCCCGATCGTCGGATCGACGGCGATCCAGCCTTGGCGCTGCCACCAGCCGATCGCCTTGCGCGCGATGGACAGTTCCCGGTTGACGGTGTCGGCGTCCATCTCGTCCGCCCGGGCCGCCGCCAGTTCCGCCAGCACCTCCGGCAGCGCCGGGTCGTCGATCGCGGCGACGGGGAAGACGGGCGGCTTCGCGCCCCGGCGGGCCCGTCCGGTCGGCGCCGGTTCGCCGGCGAACATCCATCCCCATGTCGTCAGTGAGATCCGGTAGATCCGCGCGGAGGACTTCGCGATGCCCGCGCCGGTGAGGTACCGCTCGACCGCCGCGGTGTACGACGCGGGCGGGGCGGACAGGGGCACGCCCCGGGCCCGCGGCAGCCGGAGCGCGCCTCCGCTCCCGAGTTCGGTCACTGGTTCGATCGCCATGCTCGCCCCACCTCTCCATCACTGCCGCAGTAAATGCGTACACCTCGCCCCGGCAGCCGGAATGCCCCGCCGCAGGTCGCGATGATCACCGTAGACGCTCCGCCGCAGTAAATCCGGCATTTACTGCGGTAGTTCGTCCGGTCTCCGCTGGGCGGCTGCGGTGAGCTGGGCGGCCAGATTCTTGAGCGCCTGCCGTAGTTCGTCGGGATGGTGGATGGTGAAGGGCCATTCCAGGGAGGCGAGCATGTGGGCCATGCCGTCCAGCCGTTCTGCCCGTGCGTGCATCAGGGCGCCGGTGGGCTGGGCGGTGAGGGTCACCGCTGAGCGGGGCAGCCGGCGGGCGATCTCATCGAGGGGGCCATGGATCGTCACCTCGACCTGCCAGCGGTAGGGCCCCTGAGCGAGGGTCGAGGTCAGGTGGGCGACGGGGTCGAAGCCGTCGGGTGCGGTGAAGCTGTCGGCTCGGGAGGTGACGGAGGTGATGCGGTCGATGCGGAAGGTACGCAGGCTGTCGCGGAGGTGGTCGTGGCCGACGACGTACCAGCGGCCGGTGTGGAAGACCACGCCGTATGGGTCGATGTCGCGTTCGGTGTGTTCCTGGCGCCAGGACTGGTGGCTGATACCGACGGTCGTGTGGGCGCGGGAGGCCTGGGCCAGTGCCAGCAGGACGCCGGTTCCGGGTGCCTGCCCGATCACGGCGTTGGCGGTGAAGGACAGGGTTTCCCGCATGGCGGCGAGCGGTTCGCGCAGGGCGTGCGGAAGCACCCGCTCGATCTTGGCCAGAGCGCCGGCACTGGCCGGCGCGGCAGTGCCCATGCCCAGACGTTCTGCCGCGAGCAGGCCAAGAACGACGGCGAGGGCCTCGTCGTTGGTGAGGACCAGAGGTGGCATGCGGTAGCCGCGGGCCAGTCGGTAGCCGCCGTAGCGGCCGCGTTCGGCCTCCACGGGGATGCCCAAGTCGCGTAGGTGGGCCGTGTAGCGGCGCACGGTGCGGACGTCGGTGTCCAGGCGGTCTGCCAGCTCCGCCCCGGTGAGCCGGGCGTTCGACTGGAGGAGTTCCAGCAGGGTCAGCACGCGTACGAGGGGATGCGACATGGATCACTCGGCATTTCAGGGCGGATTCTGTCCTGTATCGACTTTACGCTCCCCGCAGCACCTACTTCTGGGAGATCACATGGCCACCTTCGTACTCGTTCCCGGCGCCTGGCTCGGGGCGTGGGCCTGGGAAGACACCGCCCGAGCTCTGCGGGAGCGCGGTCACACGGCGCTGCCGCTGACACTGACGGGTCTGGCCGAGCACGCAGACCAGGGCGGACCCGCGACGGACCTGGATGCGCACATCGCGGACATCACTGGCTTCGTCGAGCGGAACGATCTGCGCGACGTCACGCTGGTCGCCCACAGCTATGCGGCTGCTCCGGTGACCGGGGCAGCCGGACGTCTCGGTGACCGGCTGGAGCGGGTGGTCTATGTGGACAGCGCCCCGTTTGCCGCGGGCATGTGCATGCTCGACCTCATGCCACCGCAGGCAGCGGACCAGCTGCGCCAGCAGGTCGACGCGTCTGGCGACGGGTGGCGGCTGCCGATGCCGCCGTTTGAGGTCCTGGGCTTGTCCAGCAGCCTCGACGGACTCGATGAGGGCCAGCTGGACGCTCTGCGCTCGCGTGCCACCCCTCAGCCGTTCGGTACCTTCACCCAGAGTCTCGCCGGCCCGGCCGAGCCCGGTCCCGGTGTGGACCGTGTCCTGGTGGCGTGCCATGACTTCACGGGGCTGCTGGATGCCGGGGTGCCGATGCTGGCCTACCTGAACCAGCCGCCGTGGCGGCGCTTCGACCTGCCCACCGGGCACTGGCCGATGCTGTCCGCGCCCGCCGAACTCGCCGACATCCTCGACAAGGCCGTCTCCTGACCGCGCTGGCTGAGAGGCACAGCCCGATGCTTGACCACGAGAGCGTCCGCCGGCTGCGGGCCTGTGCTCAGGCCCTGGCCGGCGGAGCACGCGAGGCCTCTGCCGAGGCGGTCGTCCGACGGGTCTTCGCCATCCAGTCCCGCCGGACGGGCAGGCGCCGTTCCACCTGAAGCGGGCCGTGCACGGCGAGAACGCGCGGCGGGGCTCGTACAGGCCGGGCGGTGGAGGCCACCGGTCAACATCACCACCAACGACACTGAGCCGAATGGGTGACGGGGGATGGACGCTCAGGACTTCAAGATCATCCCGTTGCCCCTTTGGCGCGTATCTCGGTCACACCCCCTTCACAAGGCCCTCGATCTTTACATGTCTCGCCGCTGAGCTGAGGGGCGCTTGCGTGTTGATCGTGAAACGGATCAAGTCTCGGTATAGGACGCCGCCGCGGGCATGCTCCTGGAGCAGCCGGAGAGCGGCGGCCTCGAACTCGTGGTAGCGGGCGGCGAACAGGGCGGGGCGGGCGAAGCTGGTGGTGCGCAGGTAGCCGAGGACGTCCTCGGGCGTCCAGGCGCGGACGATGGGGAAGCTGTGCTTGGTCACCTTGCTGAACGTCGAGTTGGCGAGGTCGTCCTCGTAGGAGCGGCCCGGCCCGGTGTACGTGCCGCAGGTGCCCGCGCGCCGGTCTTCTCCAAGGTAGGTCTGGATCAGCTCCCGCAGGGCGGCCGTCCAGTCGGCCTGGTGGGTCCAGAGGCTTCCGTCGCCCATGATCGCCACGACGGCGTGCGGCGCGGACACCCGGTCTGCCATGGACAAGACATCGTCCAGCTGGGAGACCCGCCGTCCCCGCTGCCGGAGCCCGTCGCCGACCTGATGCGGGCCTACATACAGTCCCGCCAGCACCTGCCCTACGCGAGCAGCAGGAGCTCACAGTGGCTCTTCCCCGGCCGTCAACCCGGACAGCCGATGAACCCGGTCAGCCTGCAGGTCCATCTGCGCGAGATCGGCGTCCCTCCGCAGCGCGGCAGGACCTCCGCGATCCGTCAGCTCGTCCTCCAAGCCCCGGCCCCCGTCATCGCGAAAGCACTCGGCTATCACGACAAGACCGCCACCCGCCTGGTCACCGAGGCCGGCGGAACCTGGAGCCGATACGCCCCCGGTGACCACACAAGGTGAGTTTGTCGGTCCACTCCAGCTGGCATGCCTCGTCACTCGGGAAAGGTGAAGCCCAGTTCGCGCAGGCGGGGCAGGCAGGCTTCGAGGCACTGCTCCACCGACGCAGCATCGGTACGCACGAGGATGTCGTCACGCAACGGGGCGCCACTGGCCACGAACGTCCAGGGCTTCCGCCTCTCTGCCATCCGCTCAGCATCAGCCTTGAACAGCACAGTTATGCCCTGTTCGGCCAGCGCCTCCATGATCGCGACAATGTCCACCGGGGACCCCTCCAGAAGTGGCTCCACACACCACGGTGAACCTATCCGCCCGAGGACGGACCACGGACACTGGCCTCGCCACCCAAAGTGACCACGAGGGCTGTCCAAACTGGAATACGCGACACCTCAACATGCGGGCCTACCAGTCCCGAGGCCGGTGTAGCAGAGCGTCAGGACCTCTTCGAGGGTGCGCGAGGAGGACCAGCTCGGCGCGCTCGGCCTGGTCCTCAGTGCCATCGTGCTCTGGACCACCCGCTACATCGACGCCGCCGTCGCCCAGCTGGAAGCCGAGGGCCACGAGATGCGGGACGAGGACATCGCCCGGCTCTCCCCGCTCAAGCACCGCAACCTGAACCTGCTTGGCCGCTACAGCTTCACCACCTCGACCCCGGCCGCCGGCGCCCTGCGCCCACTGCGCGACCCGGATGTCCCAGAGCGGGACGAAGACGACGACGGCGGGCAGGAGTGAGTACCAGCAGCCGATCGGATCAGTCCGTGACGGGCAGGCACTCGGCGAGCAGAGCGACGACGTCACGCCAGGCTCGCTGTGCGTGCCGGGGGTGGTAGCCGACGCCGGGACGCACGGTGTGGTCGACCGATGGATGGTGGAAGGCGTGCAGGGCTCCCCCGTAAACCACGAGGCGCCAGTCGACGCCCGCGGCCTGCATCTCGGCGGTGAACGCGTCCCGTTGTGCGGGCGCCATGATCGGGTCTTCCGACCCGACCCCGGCCCATACCGGGCAGCGGATGCGCGCCGCCTCGCCCGGTCGGCCCGTGATCAGCCCGTTGACTGTCGCGATCGCGCGCAGGTTGACGCCGTCGCGCCCGAGTTCAAGCGCGATGGCGCCCCCGGTGCCGTAGCCGACGGCGGCTATCCGGTCGTGGTCGGTTCGCGGTTCGGTGCGCAACACGTCGAGCGCCGCGTGGCCGATGCCTCGCATCCGGTCGGGGCTGGCGAGCAGCGGCATGCAGCGGGCCAGCATCTCCTCGGGGTCCCCCAAATAGCGCCCACCGTGAAGGTCGAAGGCCAGCGCTACATATCCCAGCTCGGCGAGAGCATCGGCCCTGCGGCGCTCGACGTCGCTGAGCCCCGTGCCCTCTGGTCCGAGCAGCACTGCGGGCCGGCGGTCGACACCGGCCGGGAGCGCGAGGTGCCCGACCATCGTCAAACCGTCGGCCGGATACTCGACCGTACGCGTCGTAATCGTCGTCATGAGACTGGACTGTAGTGATCGTCGAGCCCGGTCCGGCCGGTGTTCTGCCGCTGGCAGAACACCGGTCTGTCCCGACGACAACACCCGGACGCGTCGCACTCCTGTCGGCAAACGATGGCGAGCTCAAACGGTGAACGCTACAGATCTCCGGTCTCGCCCGTTTCCACGAAACGGACGACGCAGCGGCGGACGTGCTCAAGAAACCGCGGCAGATTGTCGGCGACCTTGTCGAACTCCGCACCGTCCAGGGACGCGGTCCGAGACCGGTGGATCGCGCCGCCCCGGTCTGCGACATAGAGGATGCCCCCACCATTCGAAGCGATCACTAGCCCGTGAGGGTCGTCCGCTTCCGGGACAAAGACCGGCCCTTCCTCCGCGAGCTGGTGCAGGACATTGCACGCCGGGTGGACGAAGAAGCCGTTGCCCATATCCGGCAGCACGACCTCCCCGATCGACTCGTAGAACGTCAGCAGATCCTCGAATCCCTGAAGCTCCCGACCATCGTCATGGACAGCCCGAAGATCCTCTTTACGGGCCATCCGGACTTGATTCGTGCCCGGCTCATAGCCGTTCGTCTCCTCGAACGTCAAGACCATGGAGCTCACCGCATCCGTGATCTCGTCACGCCACCGTGACAGCCACGCAGCCGAGTACGAAAGCTGATCCATGGCCCGGATCATGCCACCGTCGCCTTCAACGCGGACCCAGAGACCCCGCATGAGCGGTAGACGCAGAGTGACAGAGCCCCGCATTCCATCCTGAATACGCGATACCCCGACATGCGGGCCTACCAGTCCCGAGGCCGTTGTACTGCGTCTCGCTCTGATGCATCAGTTCTCCAAGGATGCAGCCCCGGCCGGATCCCGACCGGGGCTGAGGGTGGCACTACTCGCCTTCGGCGGCGTCCTGCTCTTCGGACCAGGAGCGCATCTCGTTGACCTCGTTCTCGAACGCGGCCTTCGCTTCTTCGAGGGTGGCGTGCGTGTCGGACTGGCTGTACGCTCCCCGCCGTCATCCTGCTTCGGCCCCGCCGACGGGCCCGGAGATGGCCCCAGCCGGGACGGTGTGAGCAGCTCGTGGGTCCGGCATGGCCGAAGGGCTGAGTCCGGCCGGACCCACGTGACATGATCTTCGGCATGACAAAGGGGTGGGGGGCCGCCGCGGGCATGCTGGTGCTCGGCGCGGCGATGTTCGGCATGACGGGGTGCGGCGGGGGAGAAGCGGCGGCGAAGGCGCCGGCCGCGAGCCCCAGCGAGAAGCCGCCGTCGGTGTCAGCGGCGGGCAAGGCCTACGCGGACGACCTCAACAAGCTGGCGTGGGGCGGGTGCCCGGACGACTGTGACCCCGACCTCAACGAGATCGTTGCGAACGCTCGGATCCTGCGGAAGGCGATGAACGCCGACCCCGCGGGGGCCTCGTTCTGGTCTCCGGCGTACCGGCTGATCGACCGGATCGAGGAGGGGCGCGCCAAGGTCCAGGGCGACGCGCGATGGAACCGGGCACTGATCCTCGGCCCGGCCCACGAGCTGAACACCTGGTTGTCGCTGCACCCCACGCAGTAGCCTCAGCCCTTGCCCCTCGTTGGACAGGTGCTACTGCTGGAACCGCGGACTCAGCCGGCGAGCCATGAAGTGACCCTTGAACGCGATGACGCTCCCCGGCCGGAGCCAGCCCGCACAGCCCTGCGTCGTGGTGGACGTTCGCTACGAGGTTGATCAGCGAGAAAACGTCCCGCCGGGCTCAGTAGGCCCGGGGCGGTTCATCGCGTCCAGCGCCTGGTCGAGTTCGTACAAGGGGCTGCCGGTCGTACCCGGCATGGCCGCGAGCCCGGGCGCCATCGGCGCCCAGCTGCTGCACCGCGAGGAGAGCGAACGGCTGCGGAAGGCGGACCTGTACTACGTGACCGGCGACATGGTCGCGCTCACCCTCGCGTCGGCCGCCACCGCCCCGAAGGAACAGGTCAGTGCCGAGCGGCTGCCCTCCCCGTACGGGCTCATGGTCTTCGCCGAGCCGATTGGCGGATACACCGCCCTCCAGGAATCCGGCGGCGCGCCGGTCACCAACCCCATCGTGGCGGTCTCCTGGGGCGAGTGGACGCCGCGCGACATTGCTCTTGACCGAGGCCGCGTGCAGTGGATCGTCCATCCGGCCAGCGTCCAGCCCCTGGTGCTACCGGACGAGTACCGCGGCGTCTGGTTCACCTTCTACACGCCCAACGACGGCTCGGAGTACGCAGCGATGGACCCCGACGCCGTGGTCGCCGTCGCCCCGGACGGACACCCCACCACGGCCAGAGAGCTCGCCGCGATGCCGCAGGGCGCGCCCCTGGGCTGGGACAACGAGTCCGTGCTGGCCTACGGCAGCTCCTTCGCGCCGCCGAAGCCGGACACCTGTGACGAATGGGTGCAGGTCGTCTACACCGCCTTCCAGCTGATCACCCAGGGCGGATCGCGGCTGACCGACCGCGAGGACATCCCGCGGGCCCGGGCGGGCCGCAAACGCGACGCCCGTGACGGCATCGCCCAGACCGCAGACGTGCGGGTCATCAACGTGCACGCCACTCACCGCCCGGCTCGCACCGCAGCAGCCGAAGACGACGCAGCCGCGTCCTCCGGCCGGCGGGCCCCGTCGTACAGCCACCGCTGGCCGGTACGCCCGCACCGCCGGGACCACTGCATGAGCCCTCGCTCGCACGCGTCCGGGGACTGCACCCACGAGGAGCGGATCAACCAGGGCGGCGCCGTGTCCGGACGGGTCGTAGACACCTTGGAGGGGTGCGAACATCGGGGATGAACCGGACACGGTCCGGTGGGGGTCCGCGGTCTCTCAGAACTACTCATTTGTGAGAATGCCGAGCAGCCGAACATACGACCGGGCGGGCGCCCGACCGGAGCGCCTTGCCGGACGCCACGTCGCGGCGAAGGCCACGGACGCCCGACCTCCTGCTCCGTTTTGTGCGGTCGGAACCGACCTGTGTGCTCAGGCTGGCTGACGGAGTGCGCTGACCAGTGCGCGCGGGTCGTCTGCGTGGAAGCGGATGGTGTGGGCTTCTTCCGTTGCGCCGAGCGGGCGGGTGAAAGGGAGTGGCCGGTTCAGCTCCAGGGTTACCGAGGTCTGGCTGCCCACGATCAGGTCGAGGACCCCGTCCTCGGAGAGGGTGATCAGGCTGCCTTCGGGATAGCGCCGGTCGACCCGGACCGAGGCCACCGCGTCCGGTGGTACGGCGAGGTCGAAGAGGGCTCCGTAGCGGATCCGCAGAGAGCCGTCGGGGCGCACGACGTGCGGCCGGGTGACGCAGGCGGCGTGCAGGGCCAGCACGAGAACGACGCCATACAGGTCGAGTACCAGGATCACCCGGTGGACCACCGGCCAAGGGATGAGGAAGGTCAGGCCCACCGTCTCGATGACCATGACGAAGAGCAGCCCGTACATCATCGCGGTTTGGGGCCCGGTGTACGGGGCAGCGAGGTCCCCGGGGCGCACTCCGTGCGTGCCACGCCGGACCCACCGCCCCAGGGAGACTAGGGCGCGCAGCTCGTGGAGGACCAGGCGGCGGACCGTCACCGGCACCGCCTCCCGTGCGGCAGCTCGCAGCGCTGCCCGGCGGTCCGCGCCGCGGGCGCGCGCGGCGACGTACAGCGAGCGCAGCACCCAGGCTTCCAGCAGCAGCACTGCGAGCACCAGCGCCTCGGCGCCCGCCAGCGCCCACCCGGGCGGCCGGACCCCGGCCACCAGGCAGGCCGCCAGGGCCAGTTCCCCCGGCAGTACGGCGGCTACCGCGGCCCGCGCCGCCCGTACGCTCCTTGCCCGGCCGCTCATCCCCGGCCCCTTTCCACGAGAGCCTCCATGAGCCGGCCCACGACTTCCGCCTGCGCTGGGGTGTACTCGGCGAGCAGCGCCTCCTTGAACCCGGTCACGACCACCCCGTCCTCGGGGATCGCGGCGAACAGCTCCTCGGGGACGGCTGCCATCAGGTCAGCTGCCAGGGCTGCGATCCGCGGATCGTCGGTGGGGGCTTCGGCGAGCGCGTCGAGGCGCTCATACAGTTCGACAACCGCGGGATCGGCGACCAGCGTCCCGAGCAGCCCGAGCATCTCTTGGTTACCGGCGCTGGTGGCGTCCAGCAGCGTGAGGTACTCGCGGTCCTTGGCCGCGCTCGGCGAGTCTGTTCGGGGGGCCTGTGTCAGCACTGCGGCGAGGGCGGGTGAGACGGGCCCGGTCGCGCCGGGCGGCTCGGCGAGCAGGGCGCCGAGCCGGCAGCGGCGCTCCCTGATGCCGGCTTCCTGGCGGGCCAGGTCGGCGTCGAGTTCTTCCAATATCTCGGTCAGTTCGCGCCCGGCATCGTTGGCGAGGGCGTCGCGCACTTCATCGAGGCTGAGGCCGAGTTCGGTGAGCCTGCGCACCCTGGCGAGCAGGACGGCGTCGCGGACGCTGTAGGCCCGGTAGCCGTTGGGGCGCCGCTCCGGTTCCGGAAGCAGCCCGACATGGTGGTAGTGCCGGATCGCCCGGGTGGTGAGCCCCACGAGCGCGGCGATTTCTCCGATTCGCATGCCGCCAGTAGAAACCCTGCCGTTGCGTCAAGGTCAAGCGCTGAAAGTATCGTCGGGCGCAAAACGATTCGAGCGTGTCTACACCCCGCAGTGGTACGTCTTCGCCAGCGCACGTATCTGGCCAGGGTCCGCTCCCGCTACCCCTCGTCGTCCTCGTCGAGTTCCACTGTGTCCGGGTCGCGAAGCGGGCGTAGGGGGCGTAGGGGGGCATGACCCAGATACGCCAGAAACCCGCCACGGGATGATCTTGCAGACCGGAGGACTCGCTACAGGGTGTTGCTCGCGAGGGCGGCGACGCGGTTCTCGTACTCGCGGCGCGCCTTGCGCTGAGCTGGGATCGCTGGGGCGTCCGGGGTGCCGTCGAGGGACTGGCAGCGGATGAGGAGCTGGCGGTGGACCGTGGGGGTGGCGCTGACGCGCAGGGTGTAGCCCTGGCCGCGTCGTACGGCCACCCCTTGGTCGAGCGCGACGCGCTCGGCAGGTTCCGGGCTTGGTACTGGTGGGCTCTCGTATTCAACTGTCACCAGTTCCCCGCGGAACCCAACCGGCCGGTGACCGTGTGTGATCTCCAGCGGCGTATCGGCTCCACGTGTGCCCGGCCGGGCGGAGATTCACCCGCTTCACCCACCGCCGAGCGGATGACTGATCATCTGCCTTGTGCGGCGGGACGGTTCGCAGTTTCGTGACCAGGCTTGAGGCGGCGTCTTATCGGCGGAAGTGGGCGTGGTGTTCGTGCAGGAAGGCGTCGAGGGTGCGGGGCGGGCGGCCGAGGATGTCGTTGACGGTGGTGGTGGGGGTTTCGGGTCGGGTAATGGCGAGTTGCTGGATCTCCGTCACGTGGTCGGCGAGCCAGGTGGGCATGTGGGCGTTGTGGATGAGGTTGTCGCGCAGCTCGTCCGGGGTGAGGTTGACGTAGCGGATCTGATTGCCGGTCAGGGTGGTCAGCCGTGAGGCGAGGGCGGGGTAGGAGACGGCTTCGGGTCCGGTCAGGGTGTAGGTGCCGCCGGCGATGTCGGGCCTGGTGAGGGCGGCGACGGCGACGTCGCCGATGTCGCGGCAGTCGATGTAGTTGCAGGGCGCGTCGCCCGTCGTGCCGAGGATGATGCCCTGGGCGACGGTGGGGGCCAGGCGCAGGAGGTTCTGCATGAACGCGTAGGGGCGCAGGATGGTGTGGGTGAGGCCGCTGGCGCGCAGGTGCTCCTCGACGGCGTGGTGTCCGCGGGAGATGGCGACCGGGGAGTCGGGTTCGGAGGCGGGTGCGGAGACCTTGACGATGTGTCCGATGCCGGTGTGGGCGGCGATGTCGATGACACGGGTTTCGAGTTCGACCTGTGCGGGGCTGTTGGCCATGGCGAGGAAGAGCTGGCCGGCGCCCTTGAAGGCGGTGCGCAGGGAGTGGGGGTCGGTGGCGTCGGCGTACTGAACCTCGACGGGCGGTTGGTGTGCGCCGGTTATGCCGGGGATCGGCCTGTGCGGGGTGCGGGTCAGTGCGCGGACGGGGGTGCCGAGTGTGAGGAGGCTGTGGAGCAGGGCGTTCCCGGTTGCTCCGGTCGCTCCCATGACAACGATCATCGTGGGCTCATTCCTTGGTGACTTCCCGGCGGCGGGTGCTGCCGGGGTGGGCTCGGTCGGGCTTGGGCTCGTGGGGCGGGTGGGCCCGGTGCTGGGGTGGGCTATGTCGGGGATGCTGTGGTGGTGCTGCGCCAGCGCAGGGTGACGATGGTGGTGGCGAGGGCTGCGGAGACGGGCAGGTCGATGCGCAGGCGTTCCAGCCACGGGGTGGCGGGGATCGGGGTGTGGGCGGGTAGCCATTGGGCGGTGAACCATCCCAGCAGGGCTGCCGCGCCGGCGGCGGTGATGACGAGTGCGGCGGTCAGGGCGACGCGCGGCGTGGTGGTGGTCCACCGTCGGGGCTGCCCGCCGTGCCGCAGCCAGGTGCCGACCAGGAACGTCACCACGGCGGAGGTGCCGGCGATGGAGGTGCAGGCGGCCACGGCCAGGTTCTGCTGCCCGGTGATGACTCCGGCGGTACCGGCCATCAGCGCGGGGGCGGCGTAGGCGGTCAGTACCTCGCGCCACAGGGTGAACGGCCGGGATGGCCGGGAGGCTGCCCGGTTTCGGCTGGTTCTGTCCTTCGTTGCGGGCATGCTGGCCTCTTTCGGGTGAGGGAAGCAAACGGTTGCGGCGGGGGGCGTCAGGCCTACTCCGCCAATATAATTAGGCAGCTAACTGTTGCCTCGTAAAAAGGGCCCTACCTGGAGGGCGGGGCCAAACCAGCTGAGAGCCGGGTCAATCAGCGGCCAGGGCCGCACTGCCGCGCACGACGCGGGCGAGCAGATCCAGGAACACCGCACGCTCCTCGACGGAAAGCCCGCCCACCATCGCCTCTAGCCGCCCGAAATGCTCGGACGCCATGTCGCGTAGGCGCTGCGCCCCGCGCGCGGTCAGGACGGCCACCGTGCCCCGGCCGTCCTCCGTGGACGGGCGGCGGGCGATCAGGCCCTCGCGCTCAAGGCCGTCCAGCAGGCCGGTGACCGTGGCCCTGGAGACATCGAGGTCGGCTGCAAGGCGCGAGGGGGATTTCTCCCCGCCGTGGTCTTCGAGATCGGCGAGCAGGCGGTAGCGCCCCGTCGACAGGCCGAACCTGGCAAAGTGTGCCTCGGCCGCCCGGCCGACCCTCGCGCCCGCCGAGATCAGCCGCACCGCGACCAGCACCGCCTGCGGATCGACCTCCAGGCCGTAGTGCTCGACCTGCCGCCTGGCCTGGTCCAGCGTGGGCGCCTCGCCATCGATACCGTCCCTCGTCATGCAAATAATATGGCGGCTAATCACTTGGGCTGTCAAGGCACCCCGATCTCCGGCCTTGGTACTGGTTACTGGTGAGCTCGCGTAATCAACTGTCGCCAGTTTCGCCGAGGAGCTGAGCCTGCTGGTGACCGTGTGTGGTCGCCGGGGGGTATCGGCTCCCGGTCCTTCCGGCCTCGGAAGCGAGGCGGGTCGTGGCGACGTGGAGAGTGGATGAAATGGTGCGGGTCGCCGGCGCTCGGTGGGCGATCGAGGAATGTTTCCAGGCAGCGAAGAACGAGTGCGGCCTGGACGAGTACGAAGTCCGCCGCTACATCGGCTGGTACCGACACCTCACCCTGGCCATGCTCGCCCACACGTTGGGTCTGCGTCGTAGGTGACGGGCCGGCCGCCTCGGGTGCCCTTCTTCTTCCGGTTGGCGGCTTGGTCCTTCTTACCGCGCCCGCCTCGGCCGCGGCGTCCTCCCACTGGCGCACCAGCCAGGTGAGCCCTAACTCTGCGAGACCACTGCCGATCCACCGCAGCGTGCTCTGCCCGGCGAGCCGCTGCTCGACCTGGGCATCCTCAGCGCGGTCACACCCGCAGTCCTCGGCGAGGCGATAGTCGACCTGCGCGCGGGCGTAGATGGGCGTCGCATACCCCACGTCTCCACCCCCGACCCGGCATCCGTACAGCTCGATGTCCTTGATCGCAGATCGACGATACCTGGGTGCTCACGCATCCTGCATCCCCGCGGCTGAAGGATGCGTTCTCCTGGACAAGAGGTCGCTGACCCGGTCATGGCCTCGACCTGGTGCGGGGCGCGGACGTCGAGGCGTGTAGTGACGGTGTACGCGTTGCAGGTGCGAGCGGGCCGCCGTCTCAGGGGTTGTCATCTGCCACGTAGAGGTCAGTGGAGTCTGCCACTGGATGTCAATGGTTCTGCCATGAGGTGTGTCAGTCTGAACTACCACATCGGACAAGTCCGGTACGAGCTGGGCGACGTCGCCGGGTCGATCGATTCCATGGAGCTGGCGGATCGGTTGAGGGAGCCCGT